>NZ_VRUZ01000143.1:0-7414 GCF_008039485.1 Methylobacterium sp. WL69
GGATGACGGCAGTGAACGGGTGGGGGCCGAACCGGCCGGGGAGCGGCGCGGGCCGGCTCCCTCGTGGGACGCGCCGTTCGTGATGGTGGCTTTGTTACGTGATGCCGTGACGCGCGCCCTCGCGCGGGCCGCCCTGCCCGTGGCCGTCGCACTTGTCAGCGGCGGCATGGCGGTACAGCCGGCCGTCGCCTTCGATCTGTTCGGCCTGTTCGGCTCGGAGGAAGAGCCGCCGGCTCCCAGTTCGGGCGCCCTGCCCTACACGGTCAAGTTTCAGGGGATCGATGACGACGATGTCCTGCGCGCGCTTCAGGACACCTCCACCCTCTACCGCCTGCGCCAGGATGCGCCGCCGGATGGCGAGGGCCTCGTGCGCCGGGCCGAGGCCGACCAGCGCCGTCTCGCCGACGTGCTTTCCGGCTACGGCTATTATCAGGGCACCGTCCAGATCCGCATCGACGGGGTGACGCTCTCGGGCGAGTCGAGCGTCGCGGCAGCGGCCGGTGCGGCGGAGGGGTCCCGCGCCCGCGCCCTCGTACCGGTGCGGATCACCGTCGAGGCCGGCCCGCTCTACACCCTGCGCGCCGTCACCGTGCGCGATTCCGCCGGCAATCCGTTTCCGGAGGAGGTGCTGCCCGTCCGCTTCACCCGCGTGGACGACGACGTGCCGGCGCGCTCCGCCACCGTGCTCGCCCGCGAGGCCAAGGTCGTCGACCGCTTCCGGGCCCTCGGACATCCCTTCGCCAAGGCGGTCGCGCGCGCACCCGTGGTCGACGACACGGCCCATGTCATGGATGTGGGCTTCACCATCGATCCCGGCCCCATCGCGGGCCTCGGCGACGTGACCGTGCGCGGCACCACGGGCCTCGATCCGGCGGTGGTGCGCTCGTTCATCTATGCCGAGCCGGGTGATCCGTATTCGCCCAAGGCCATCGCCGACATCCGCCGGTCCGTGGCGAAGGTCGAGGCCCTCGGCTCGATCCGGGTGCGCGAGGGCGAGGCCCTCGATCCCGCCGGCAATCTGCCGATCTTCGTCGATGTGACCGAGCGCGATCACAACCTCATCGGGGTCGCGGCGCGCTACTCCACCGTCGATGGCCCCGGCATCCGCGCCTATTACGCCAACCGCAACCTGTTCGGCGGCGGCGAGACCCTGCGGCTCGATGCCGATGTCTACTACCTCGGCAACGACCTCTACGCGACGCAGCGCAAGCTCGCGGGCATCGATTCCAACGGCCTCGGCGGTCGCCTCTCGGCCACCTTCGTCAAGCCGGCCCTGTGGGGCACCCGCAACGACCTCGTCGCCAACCTGTTCGTCGGCCGCGAGGCGCAGCAATCCTACGTCAGCGACGCGGCCGGCGGCACCATCGGCCTGCGCCACCGCTTCTCCGACGCGTTCTTCGCGCAGATCGGCGTCGACGGGCAGGCCGGTCGCTCGCAGGACGCCCTCGGCAAGGTCGATTACCGCCTCGTCGGCGTGCCGCTCTCGGTGTCTTACGATTCCACCGACAACCTCCTGGATCCGACCAAGGGGGTCCGCGTCATCGCCTCGGCGACGCCCTATGCGGGCTTCCTCGGCTCCGACCCGTCGATCTTCGTCGCGAAGGCGCAGGGCTCGACCTATTATGCCCTCGACGACGAGGCCCGCTACATCCTCGCCGGCCGCATCGGCTTCGGCTCGATCTCCGGCGCGAACCTCGACGAGATCCCGGCCAACATCCGGTTCTTCGCCGGTGGCGGTGGCTCCGTGCGCGGCTTCCCCTATCGGACCCTCGGGCCGCGCGGCCCGTTCAACCTGCCCATCGGTGGGCGCAGCCTGCTGGAGGCCTCGTTCGAGGCCCGCATCAAGGTGACCGACACCATCGGCGTCGTGCCGTTCTTCGATGCCGGTACCGCCTTCGCGTCGAGCCTGCCCGATTTCGAGGAGCGCATCCGCTACGCGGCCGGCTTAGGGCTGCGCTACTACACCGGCATCGGCCCGATCCGCGTCGACGTCGCCTTCCCCCTGGACCGCATCAAGGGCAACCGCGAGCGCCCCGTGGCCCTCTACATCAGCCTGGGGCAGTCGTTCTGATGGGATTTCGGGACCTTTTCCGTTCGCGCAAGAATCCCTCCCCCCTCTGTGGGGGGAGGGTCGCGCGCACCATCGTCGCGCTGAGCTGCATGGTGCTTCTCCTCGGCCCCGCACGCCCCACCCGCGCCGACGAGGCCGAAAAATCGGTCCTCGGCGGCCTGCTCTCGAAGGCGCTCTCCACCCCCGGTTCGCAGGTCGCCATCGGGGCCGTCGACGGCGCCCTGTCCTCCGATGCCACGGTGCGTGACATCGCCATCAGCGATGCCAACGGTGTCTGGCTGAAGCTCGACCGGGCGCGCCTGGTCTGGCGCCGCCTCGCCCTGCTCTCGGGCCGCCTCGAGATCGACAGCTTGGAGGTCGGGCGCCTCGAAATCCTGCGTCGTCCCCTGCCCGCCCCCGTCTCGGCCAAGGCGGAGCCCGACGGCGCGCTGCTGCCCGACCTGCCGGTGAAGGTCGAGGTCAAGGCGTTCAAGCTCGCCGAACTCGTACTGGGCGAGGCCCTGGCCGGCCAGACCGCGCGCTTGGCCGCCGATGGACGGGCCAAGCTCGGCGCGCCGTCCGAAGGCCTCGACCTCGACCTCAAGGTCCGTCGCCTCGACGCGGCGGGGGATTTCGCCGCCCGCCTGCTGTTCGTCCCCAGGGGTGAGACCCTGGAGCTCAAGACCACCCTGGTGGAGCCCGTGGGCGGCCTGCTCTCGAAGGCGGCCAACCTGCCTGGGACGCCGGCGATCAACCTCGATCTCGACGGGCGCGGCACCCTGGATTCCTGGAACGCCCGCCTCGATTTCGATGCCGGGCCGGACCTCGGCGCCAAGGGCTCGGCCCGGATCTCGCGCATCGGCACCGACCGGCGCCTCGCCCTCGACCTCGCCTCGCGCATCGAGGCGCTGCTGCCCGGCCCCGCGGCGGCGGTGTTCTCGGGCACGACGAAGCTCGAAGGGGGCCTGCGCTTCTCCGACGGCGGCGCCTTCGGCATCGACCGCCTCGATCTTACTTCGCGGACCGCCCGCCTGGAAGCGCGGGGGACCCTGACCGCCGATCGCGTTGCGGATTTCGTCGTTGCGGCCCGCGCCGTGCCGACGGACGGCGCCACCACCAAGGCGGGCGACGCCGAGCTCGACAGCCTCGTCTTCGACGGCAGCCTGAAGGGCCCCATCGCCCGTCCGACCGTCGACGGCATCCTCAAAGCCGCCGGCTTGCGCGCCGACGGCAATGCCCTCGACCGCGTCGAGGCCGCCATCGCCATGGCGCCGACGGGGCCGGATTCCGCCGCGAGCCGCTTCGCGCTCAGCGCCGACGCCAATGTCGCAGGCCTGAGCCTCGCCGATCCGGCCCTGCGCCGCGCCATCGGAGCGCGGGCCGCCCTCGCCTTCCGGGGTACGCTCCAGCCCAGCGGCGTCGTGGAGGTGGCGAAGCTCGCCATCGAGGGCCCGACGGCCCGCGCGACCTATGCCGGAACTGTCGGCCAGAACACCCTGACGGGCACCGTCGATGCGGCACTCGCCGATCTCGCCGCCTTCTCGGACATTGCCGGCCGGCCGCTCGCCGGAAGTCTGACCGGGCAGGCGAAGCTCGGCGGAGACCCGGCCCGTAAGGCGGTGACCGCCGATGTGGATCTGCGCGCCGACCGCCTCGCCCTCTCGGTGCCGACGCTGGACGGCTTGCTCGGCCGTAGCCCGCGCTTCACCGGGCGCCTTGCCCAGGTCTATGACGGCTATGCCTTCGACGGGGCGCGCCTCGAGGGCGCAGAAATGGTCGCCCGCCTCGACGGACGCGCCACCGCCCGCATGGCCGACGCCAAGCTGCTCGTCGACCTGAAGGACCTCTCCGTCGTCGATGCCGCCCTGTCCGGCCGCGCCCTCCTCGATGGGCGCCTGACCGGCACCCTGGAGAAGCCCGACCTCACGGCGACGGTGACGGGGGACGACCTGCGCGCACAGGGACTGCCCATCCGGGCTCTGCGCCTGGAGACGGCGCTCCGCGACCTCACCGGCGCCCTCGACGGGACCGTGACGCTCACCGGCGATGTCGCCGGCAAGGCCCTTCGCGCCGATGCCCACCTCGCCCGCCTGCCCCAGGACTGGTCGCTGGATCGCCTCGCCTTCAACCTCGGCTCCGTCGCCATCGCGGGCAGCGCCCGCGTCGATGCCCGCTCCTTCCTCGCGGAGGGTAGCCTCACCATCACGGCGGCGAACCTCGACGATCTCACGCCCCTGGCCCTGACCTCCCTGGGCGGAAGTGTCGACGCGGCCGTCACCCTCACGCGGGCAGGCGGGCGCCAGGACGCGGCGATCCGGGCGAAGGGCGCGTCGCTGCGTGCGGGCGCCCTCGGCCTCGCCCGCCTCGACGCCGACCTCACCGGGCGCGACCTCCTCGCCCGGCCCGTCATCGACGGCCGCGTCAATGCCGACCGGGTCGTGGCCTCGGGCGAGACCCTGGATACCGTGCGCCTCGTCGCCACGGGCTCGCCGAGCGCCAGCGACATCACCCTGACCGCCAAGGCCCGCGGCTTCGACCTCGACGGCGCCGCGCGCCTCGTGCCCGCGGACCGGACGCGGATCGAACTCGCGCGCTTCTCCGCCGCGCGCGGCGGCGATCGCCTGGCGCTGGCCGGACCCGCCACCATCACCCTCGCGGAGGGTGGCGCCGTGATCGACAATCTCGTGATCGCCGCCGGCACCGGGCGGGTCAGCCTGTCGGGTCGGGCCGGCTCGAAGCTCGACCTGAAGCTCGGTCTCCGCGCCGTGCCGCTCGTCATGGCGCGCATCGCCTCGCCGGGGCTCGCCCTCACCGGCACCCTCGACGGCGAAGCGGATATGCGCGGTACATCGGAGCGGCCCGAGGGGCACTACGCCTTCACCCTCGCGCGCCTCGTTACTCCTGAGACACGCAAGGCCGGCCTGCCGCCCATCGACGCCAAGGCCAGCGGCACCCTGTCCGATGGCCGCGCCGGCATCGAGGGCCGCGTCTCGGCCGGGCGCGGCGCCGAGATGACCGTTTCGGGCTCCGTCCCGGTGGCGGCCGGTGGCAACATCGCGCTGAAACTCCGGGGCACCCTGGAAGCGGCCCTCGCCAACTCCCTCCTCAGCGTCGGCGGGCAGCGCGTCACTGGACGCGTCGCCATCGACGCGGGCGTGTCCGGCACCTTCGCTGCCCCGCGTGCGGAGGGCGCTGCCACCCTCATGGGCGGTTCGTTCACCGACCCTCTCCAGGGCATCCGGCTGACCAACATCGAGGGCCGCGTCACCGGGCGGGGCGACACCCTGGTGGTGGAGCGCCTGACCGCGCTGACCCGCAACGGCGGTACCCTGCGCGCCGACGGCCGGGTCGCGCTTCAGCCGGCGGCCGGGTTTCCCGGCAACCTGCGCCTCGTCGCCGAGCGGGCCGAACTCGTGTCGAGCCCGCTGATGACGGCAGTGGCGAGCCTCAACCTCGCCCTGAGCGGCCCGCTTGCCCGCACACCCAAGGTCTCGGGACGCGTCGATCTCGTCTCCGTCGATGTCACGGTACCCGATCGCCTGCCGGCCAGCGTGAAGCCCCTGGAGGGCGTGCGGCACGTCAACACACCGCCCGACGTGCGCGCCCGCCTCGCCGCCCGGGCCGACCGCAAGGCCGCCGTGGCGGCGGCCGGACGCCGGCGGGGCAAGGCCGCCCCACCCTTCGACGCCACCCTCGATGTGGCAGTGAACGCCCCCAACCGCATCTTCGTGCGCGGACGCGGCATCGATGCCGAACTCGGCGGGGCCCTGCGGCTCACCGGCTCGTCGCGCGACCCCGTGGCGACAGGCGACTTCGAGATGCGGCGCGGCCGCCTCAGCGTGGTCGGTCAGCGCCTCGACTTCACCCGGGGGCGCCTGACCTTCGGCGGCGAGATCGCGCAGCCCGACCTCGACTTCCTGGCCGAGACCAAGGCCGCCGAAATCACGGCCCGGATCGCCGTGACGGGGCCCGCGAGCCAGCCGGTCTTCGCCATCACGTCCGATCCGACCCTGCCGCAGGACGAGGTGCTGTCGCGCCTCCTGTTCAAGAAGGCGTCGGGCGGCCTGTCGCCGTTCCAGGCCCTGCAGCTCGCCCAGGCCGTGGCTCAGTTTTCGGGCGGTGCCGGCGGCGTCGACGTGTTCGAGCAGGCCCGCAAGGGCCTCGGCCTCGACAGCCTCGACATCTCCACGGGGGCGAGCGGCGGCCCGGCGGTGGGCGCCTCGCGCTACCTCAGCGACAAGCTCAGCGTCGGGGTGAAGGCCGGAGCCAAGCCCGCCGACACGGCGGCCACCATCGATTACGACGTGACCCGCCGCATCAAGATCCAGGGCGAGGCCGGCAGCGATGGCCGTACCGCCGTCGGCGTCGGCGCCGAGTGGGAGTATTGAGCGGCGGGCTCGGTGAAGGCCGTCAGCGCATCAGCCACAGCGACTGGCCGAACCCGCTCAAGGGGGCGTGAAAATGGGTCACCAGCACGATGGCCCAGAGCAGCCCGAGCACGCTCGTCAGGCCGAGGAGGATGACCTCGCCGAACTCGTGGGCGCCACGCCGGGCGCCGGTCGCGGTCAGGGTCTTCGCATCGTGCGGGTTGCGCGCCATTCGGTATCCTCTTCGTTGTCCGCGCCGCCGCATGCGGCGTGACGGGCGCAACGCCGCAAGGCCTGCGCCAGCACCCTCTTCGATCCCAGCGTCGAGGGCAGGCAGGCCCCGCCCCA
The DNA here is from genome assembly GCF_008039485.1 of Methylobacterium sp. WL69. Lineage (NCBI taxonomy): Bacteria > Pseudomonadati > Pseudomonadota > Alphaproteobacteria > Hyphomicrobiales > Methylobacteriaceae > Methylobacterium > Methylobacterium sp. WL69. The sequence goes on from NZ_VRUZ01000143.1 coordinate 6,766, forward strand.
CATGCATCCCTCCACGGACCTCGCCCATCGGAGCCGCGCTTTGCCCGCTCGATCCCTGCTCTTCTACCCCGATCCACGCCTGCGCCTGCCGGCCGAGCCCGTCCAGGCGTTCGACAACCCCCTGCGGGCGGCGGCCGATGACCTGTTCGAGGCCCTCAAGGCAGTCTCAGCCCTCGGCCTCACCCTGCCGCATCTCGGTCGCCTGCAACGGGTGATGGTGGTTCGGCTGGAGCCCGGCGACCCGGCCACCACCTACGTGAACCCCGAGATCGTCTGGGCCTCGCCCGAGCGCGCCCCGCAGATGGAGGGTAGCGTCTCGATGCCGGGCGTCACCGATCTCGTCGACCGGGCGACCCAGGTGCGCCTGCGCTACCACGATCTCGACGGTAGCGAGCGGGAAGAGAGTGCGGCAGGGTTTCGCGCCGCCTGCCTCCAGCACGAGATAGATCAGCTCGACGGCATCTTCTGGATCGACCGCCTGTCGCGCCTGCGCCGGGACCGGGCCGTGAAGCGCTTCGGCAAGCTGCCGCGGCCCTGACTGTTCCGCCCGCACCGTGCCCATGATACGCAACCGTCCATGCGGCTCGCTCCTCCGACGCTCCTCGCCTTACTCCTGACGGGTTCGGTCGCCCCGGCCGCGACGGGGGCG
>NZ_VRUZ01000144.1:0-7371 GCF_008039485.1 Methylobacterium sp. WL69
GCCCAGGACCGCCCCGCAGGCCAGCGCCACCCCCACCACGGGCCCCGCCTGGCTGGCCGACAGACCGGGCAGGCCGGCGGCGAGCCACAGGAGGGCGACCCCGATGAAGAAGCCGCCCGCCACCAGGAGGGCGATGGCCCCCGGGCGGGTGCTTTCGCGCAGCGCCCGCGCCTCGATGCCGATCTCCGCCGCCGTCGCTTCGAGATGAGCGCGGAAGGCCGCATCGTGGGCCCGCACCGCGTCGAGGAAATCGTGCGTCGCCGCGCGGCAGAGGCCGGCGGGATCGGCGAAGTAGGCCGCGAGCTGGCCGAGCGCGTGCGGGGGCGGAACGGCGGCGGCGGCGGCCAGGAGTTCGGCGTCGAGGGTCCGGCCGAGGGCCGCCACGCGCTCGCGGGTCGGCGGATGGGTGTCGGTGGGGTGGGCCTGCTCCGCCTCGAGATGCGTCGCCGGATCGTCGAGGCCGCGCGCGATGGCGTGGTCGAGGCTCGCCGCCACGAGGTCGGCCGGGGCGGACCCGGGCGCCTCGGCGGCGGCGTCCAAGGTCTCGGCGATGCGGGGGGCCACCGCCCCTGTGCGCAGGAGCGCCCGCGCGGCGGCGTCCACGGAGGCCGGGCCGGCGCCCGCCGCATCGGCCGCGAACTCGCGGGTCCGGCTCCAGTGGCGCACGGCGAGGTGAAAGTTCTCCATGACGAAGACGCCGAGGCGTAGGGACGGGCCGAGGAGCCCGAAGGACCCGGCATGCCCCTCCGCCACCGCGTCGAGGGAGCGGCCGACGCCGGCGTAGATCGGCAGGAAGCGCTGGCTGTAGACGGTGTCGCCCCCGGCGTAGTGGGCGAGTTCGTGGCCGATGATCGCCGCCACCTCGTCGCCCCGCAGGAGGGCGAGGTAGGGCAGCGGCAGGTAGAGGATCCGGCCCGTCAGCGGCGCGCCGCCGGGCTCGACCACGGCCGGGCCGGCGCTGACGAAGAAGCCCCCCGTGAGGCCGACCACCACGGCCTCGGGTTTCAGCGCCCCGAGCCGCTCGGCCAGACCCTCGGTGAGGCGCCACAAGCCCGGCGCCTCGGCGGGCGAGACGACCCGACCGAAGATCGACAGGGGGTCGGGCTCGAACGCTGACAGCGCCCGGCGCAGGCCCAGCACCGTGGCGCCCGCCGCGATCAGGACCGCCCCGACGACGACGGCGGCCATGAACAGCATCTTGATCTCGCCGCCGCCGAGGCCGGGCCGCGCGAGCAACCCGGCCTCGAAGACCACGGCGGCGACGAAGCCCGCCGTGGTGAGGAGCACCTGGAGGGCGAGCACCGGCGGCAGCAGGCGGCGCATCCACGAGAAACCGGCCACCAGCACGTCGCGGGAGGCCCGCCCCAGCCGCCCGAGGGCGGCGCCGGCCAAGAGCACAAGGATCGACAGGCCGGCGGCGAAGCCCCCGGCGGCGACGACCACGGGCGGGAGCAGCCGGCGCCAATCCATGAGCGTCGTCAGGGTCGCGACTTCGTCGCGGGCCGCGCGGGCCTGCACCAGGGCCAGGGGACCGCCGTAACTCTTGCCGTTGCGGCGGAACTGCATGCGGAAATCGGGACGCCCGTCCGGCGGCGCCCGCGCCTCCAGCTCCGCGACGATCCGGGTCAGGTGCTCCTGCTCGGCGGCGAGATCGGCCCAATCGGCGCCGGCGCGCTCCTGCTCCCACAGGCCGAGGAGCAGGATGCCCAGGGGTAGGAGGACGGTGGCGGCGATCAGGCGCGTGACGGAACGCAAGCGCAAGGGCGTGCGCGAGTTAGTAGCTACGTCGGGGATACTCGCCTCCTCGGATGCGTCGGGAGCAAGAACAGGTCGCTCAGAATTTGTTCGTCGGACGCTCGTCCACTGGAATCGGGATGAGGCTGTCGTGCTTGCGGCATGAGATCCTATCGACTTTGCGGCTCTCACCCTTGATCAGGTCCATGGCGCCGGTCTTTCGATTGACCAGGAAATAGCCGCCCGGGTTCTTTAGCTTGATCACATCGTCGGACTGAAGCGCGACTTCTTGTGTCTTCGACTCACGCTCGCCATTCGGCTTCATCAAGGCCCATTGCTTGGACGCGAGGTCAATGCTGAAGTAGATCGATTTGCCGCCATTGTTGATGCATGCCAGGGTGAAAGTCTGCGTCACTTCTTCAGCGTGTACGTTGTGCGCAGCGATGAACGCGCAAAGTACGCCGTACACAAGGAGAGAGGTCGCTTTTCCAGTCATCCGGTTCATTCCTGTTGGTACGTCCTGCCGCATCGCGGTTGGCGGTCTAGACGTGCGCGCAGCAGGGGGCAAATCGATCCCGGGCCCGAGCATGCTCCCTTGCCGGCCAGGATGATCACGGTACCATTGACACCCCGACTAAGCGTCGCGTCAGTGGCATCAGTTTAGGGCATGTATTAGGCCGGGAAGTCGTTCATACGTCTCGGAGGCCACCTATGTTCGCAAGGGCCTGAAGCGCCGAGTTTCATGTCATCAAACTCGCACCGCTACCGACGGCTCGGATGCCACTCCTATCGTCTGATGTCCCGCTCGACCTCGTCCAGAAACGTGGCCGCCGAGGTTTAACCGGCGTTCTCATACAACATTGGTGGGGAGCAGGCGTTCAGCTATCCCGGGAAGGGAGCATGACCGACACCATCAGGACGCGATTGCAGCTGTTGGTATATTCTAAGTGGACCCACAGCCCATCGCGCGTAAACAGATCCCAGGCCCTATGCTCGATCCCAGACACGGTGGCGCCACCATCGCTGCTCCTTACCAGCGGACCCATGATCGCCCTCGCATCGTTCCGTGAGTTCCGGAACCTGACCCCACCCGGCAAGTCACCCGCGAACTCGCAGTATGATGGGTCCTTTCCGGCACCGAAGAACTGAACGCAGCAGCAGACGTCGCTCGCATCGATCATCATGGCCAATCCACGACTCGGACATTCGATGTGGCGATCGAGCCCATGTTCGGGATCGCCTTCCGGTGGTCGATCCGTAACCGCGGGCGAGGGGTCAAGCAGGGGAAAGAACTCGGAAACGTGCTTGCCGATGAGTGTATGGTCCGTCATGGAGCTGGCCTATCGCAGCTTGGCTGAATATCTAGATAGGATCGACATCGGCCGGACCGTTCTACGGTCCGGATAGGTGCAAGGCAGTCAGGCGCCTTGATCGAATAGGGTGGCAAGAAAGGGTCGTGTTCACCGCTTGCTGAGGAGCTTACGGACACCATCCAGTGCGTAAGCTTCGGTCGCATTTCTAGGAAGTGCAGGAGGTTTAGCCGCAAGCGTCCTCACCGATCTGCCCTGATCGTCCTTCCGGTCTGGATCGGCTCCGCGACCGAGCAGGAACAGGACCAAGGACCAATCTCCGAAGCCGGCCGACATCGAGGCAGGCGTGCTACCGAGTGACATAGGGTGATCGACGTCAGCCCCTTCCTTGAGGATGCGGTCCATCCATGCGGTATCCTGACGAAGGATCGCGTTGGCGTAAGAGTTGGTGAACCCTTCCTCCCGGGTCAGCACCGGACGCGCCTGTTCGTGGGCATAGAAGGCGCCTGCGAGGGTAGCGAGGATTGCCATGACCCCTACAAAAGCTCCCCAGGTCACAGTGTGGATCGCCGCGAGTATCGTCGGCTTGGATTTGCGAACGGCCCACGCCTTCACAACCGCCAACACCGGGAGAACGATGGGATAGGTCACAACGGCACAGAGGACTGCGAGCCAGAGAGCGATTTCTCCCGGGGTGGCCTCGCCCGGAACGTTCAGGAGCACCGGGAGGATCAGGAGGATGCAGAGCACCCACAGTGACCAGAGCACGACGGCTGCAAAGACTGCGATCAGGCGCCGCATCAACATGGGGGCAGATCGTCCTTCCAGCCGTCCGAGTTGAGGCAGGGGCGAAAGCATCCATCACCGTCCTGCAAGCAGTCTTTCCCGCCACATGTGGCGGAGGATTGCGCCCGTTCTAACCACCAACGTTTGAGGTCGAACTGGAGTTCTAGCGGCACCCCGGCAGCTATCGCTCGAATCATGCTCCCTTTAGCCGAGCAAAGATCGAGGCGAAGATCGATCCAAGTCCCACGGCGAAAATCGGCACTGTAGGGGCTTTTGGACGGCGCCCGGAACGCTTCATCGGAGCTGATGTCACACCGGGTAGGACCGCTCTCGTCTTTGATTTCGAACGTCCCCAACGGGACCGGACACAGGACGGAGCGTCACATGAAGATCGTCGTCATCGGCGGCACGGGGCTGATCGGCTCTCAGGTCGTTACCACCCTGAAGGCCGCCGGCCACGAGGTCCTCGCGGCCTCGCCGAACACCGGCGTCAACGCCGTCACAGGCGAAGGCCTCGCGGAAGCGTTGAAGGGCGCCACTGTGGTGGTCGACGTCGCCAACTCGCCATCGTTCGCCGACGAGGCGGCGATGGACTTCTTCGTCCGCGCCGGACGGAACCTCGTTGCGGCCGAGAAGGATGCCGGCGTCTCCCACCACGTCGCGCTTTCGGTGGTCGGCACCGAGCTCCTGCTCGACATGGGCTACTTCAGGGCCAAGCTTGCTCAGGAGGAGTTGATTGCCTCGGCGGGCGTGCCCTGGACGCTTGTCCGCGCCACCCAGTTCTTCGAGTTCGTCGCGGCCATCGCGGGAGCCGCAATCGTCGATGGCGTCGCGCGCGTGACCTCCGCGTCGATCCAACCGATCGCGTCGTCCGACGTTGCGCTGAAGGTCGCGGAGGCCGCGTTGGCGCCGCCCATAAACGGCATGGTCGAGATCGCTGGGCCTGAGCGGATGCCGATGGTCGAGTTGGTGAGGCGTCACTTCCAGGGCTTCCGCGAGACGCACGAGGTCCGCACGGACGACACCGCACCGTACTTCGGGGTAGTCCTCGGCGGCCCCTGGCTGACGCCCGCCGGTGATGCGTGGCTCTCGGAACGGCGCTACTGCGACTGGCTGGCGGCGCAGCCGAAGCGCGTGGCCTGAGGCCTCCCGCCGATGGATGCGGCCTACAACTCGGCGCTCTCGGCGCTGGCCGGTTCGGCCATCGGCGCGATGGCCTCCTTCGCGACCACCTGGCTGACGCAGCACAGCCAGGAGTGCGCGACCCTCCTGGTGCAGGACCGGGCACGACGGGAAGCGCTCTATGGCGAGTTCATCCGGGAGGCGTCGACCTTGTTCGGCGACGCCTCCCGGCACGACCTCGACGACCCGGCCAAGCTGGTGAACCTCCATGCCATCGTAAACAAGATCCGGCTATTCGGGGAGCCGGATACTCTCCAGAAAGCCAAGCGTGTCATGCGGCCCACTGGCGAGACCTATTTCGCCCCGAACAAGGATCTCGCCGTCTACGCCGACATTCGCCACGCCAGCGCCCTCGATCCGCTCTGCGCGTTCTCGACGGTCTGCTGCAGGGAGCTGGCGATCGCCCGCCGGCTAGGCTCAGTGAGGCGTCGGCGTTTCCACCGCCCCTCCGAACGATATCGCCATGCGCTGGAGCTTGTCCGGGTTGCGGGTGAAGTAGATGCCGACGATCTGCCCGCCCTGGATGTCCAGGGCGACGGTCTGGAGCATCCCGCCCGGCTCCATGCTGAGGTAGCCCGGCAGGCCATCGATCCAGAGGTCCTGCAGCTTCCGGGCATGCTGGATCCACAACTTGCGCACGACCCCCTCGAACATGCGCGTGACCCTGTCGATTCCAACAATGGGCCGCGGGAAGGCAAGCACCTTTCCGCCTCCGTCGGAGTGCACCACGACGGCATCGGCCAGCATGCTGCGCAGCGCAGCGACGTCGCCCGTCGTCGATGCCTCGAAGAAGGCCTTGGCGATACGCGCCCCTTCTTCCCGCTCAATGGGGAAACGCGGGCGTGCGGATTGGACGTGTTTCCTGGCCCTCGCGGCGAGCTGACGAACCGCCGGTGGTTCACGCTGGAGGGTGACCGCGATTTCCGCGAGCGGGACTGCGAAGACATCGTGCAGGAGGAACGCGGCCCGCTCCAGCGGCGAAAGCTTCTCCAAGGCCAGCATCAGCGTGAGCGTGAGGTCATCGCCGGGGGCTTCGTCCGGGACCAAGGCAACGGGTTCAGGCAACCAAGTTCCGAAATAGGTCTCACGCCGCACTCGGGCTGACTTCATCACGTCCAGGCAGAGCCGCGTCACCGTCCGCGAGAGGAAGGCACCTGCCGAGGCGACCTCGGCATGGTCGACGTACCGCCAGCGCAGCCATGCGTCCTGTACGACGTCCTCGGCTTCGCCGAGGGACCCGAGCATACGGTAGGCGAGCCGGATGAGCCGAGCCCGCTCCTGCTCGAAGACGCGAGTCGGATCATCAATGGTCGGCATGGCGGAACGACCAGATACTGAGGGCAACCGCAAGAAGCGCAGGAAGGGTCACCGTGGGGAAGTCTCGGGGCAGCGCCTCCGGCCCGCAGATACCCACTGCAATTTCCCAGAAATGGAATAGCGCATGGCCTGAGAGCCAGATCGCACCCATGCTCCAGAGTAGGACACGCGATCCGGGTCGGGCCGCGCCGTACACGAACCCTAACCCGATCAGCACGAAGATCAGGCCGATATCGCGCAGGAAGTGCTGATTGAAGGGGCCTGTCGTAGTCACGCCCGGCACCGCGAAGTACCATGCCTCGGGCGCGGTGAGCATGAAGACGCCGTTCCCGGCCAGTCCCGCGCCGAGGAGGCCGGCGAATACCGAAATGGCTTTGGTCATCGAACTTTCCCCACGTGATTGGTTCACGTGAGTGACGATGCAATGCTGTCCGATGTGACATGAGATTCAAGTTTCCGCGCGGCACCTTTCAAAGCCTTGGCCTTGCACGGATCATGTCACTGAACACCAGCTACCCAACCCGATGGTCGAGCGCCGCTACGAGACACTCAATCGAGCTATTACACAAAGCCCAGGGACGCTCCGACCGCGACGATATCCATTAAGGAACGACCGCTTTCGAGATGCCCATGTGTGGGCATCAATGGCGACGTTGGGTCCAGGCTGTGTGAAAACGCGAGGGTGGTAGAAGGATCTCCCCCTGGGCCATCCAGTCAGCGCTGGCATCGCCACCCTGATGGGATGCGGATCGTTGTTCAGGTTGCCCCGATGGCTGTCGTAGAGACGATTGTTCTACGATATCGGTACTCGACTGCGTTTTCACACAGCCTCGGTCGGGACCCGTCCGTCCGCTCTACGACAGGCTTGGGTGGAGAACGGTCTGGCCGCTTTCGGGTACAGGATGTACCGAAGCGTGTCCGTCGTCAGATGATTTGGGACATTCAGCGGTGTTCAGGAGCGGAGGCTCTGGTCCATCTGGGGTGAGAGGTTAGGCGGCCTGCGCGTGGTGGCGCAAGCGGCGATCCATCAGGGTCTGGCGCT
>NZ_VRUZ01000145.1:0-7315 GCF_008039485.1 Methylobacterium sp. WL69
CCGCCGGGCGCCCCGCCGAGCCCCTGCCCCTGGCGCCCCTCGTCGACCGGGCGCGGGCGGAGGTCTCCGAGCCCCTGGAGATGGTCATCGTCAACAATCCGGGCGACGCCGCCTCCACGGTGGTGGCGGTGTTCGAGGAACCGAAGGGCCTGGCCCACCGCCACCCCCAGGTCGCGTTCGAGGCGGTCTCGGGGGAGGTCGTCGCCCGCCTCGGGACCCTGAAACCCGCCGCCCACGCCTTCACCAGCTTCCTCGGCCTGCACGAGGCGCATTTCGCCGGGCCGGCCCTGCGGGTGCTGTTCTTCCTCTGCGGCCTCATGGGCTCGGCCACCATCGCCACGGGCCTCGTCCTGTGGAGCGTGGCGCGGGCGCCGAAGCCCGGCACCGCGCCCGGCTTCGGCCTGCGCCTCGTGCGCGGCCTCAACCTCGGCACCGTCCTCGGCCTGCCCATCGGCATCGCGGCGTTCTTCCTCGCCAACCGGCTCCTGCCCGTGGCCCTGGAGGCGCGCGCCACCTGGGAGGGCGGCGCGTTCTTCGCCGCCTGGGGCCTCGCCGCCCTGGTCGGGTTCGCCCGGCCGCACGGTCGGACCTGGCGCGAGATGGGTACGGTGGCCGGCCTCCTGTTCCTCAGCCTGCCCCTCGTCGGCGCCCTGACCACGGATCGCGGCCTCGATTTCGTCTGGTTCGACCTCGCCATGGTCGCCATCGCCGCCGGCCTCGGTTCCGGCGCCTGGACGCTGTCGCGGTACGAGGACGTGCGGCGGACCCGCGTCGCCCGCACCGCCCAGACATTGGCCCGCGCATGACCCCGTCTTCCGTCCTCCTCAACCTCGCCCTCAGCTTCGCCGGGCTCAGCGCCCTGTGCCTCGCCATGGACCGCCACCACCGCGCCATCTTCCACGGGTCCCCCTCGCGAAAACGGGCGCGGGCCCTGCGCTGGACCGGCTGGTGCGGGATCGCCGTCTCCTTCGCCGCCGCCATCCTCACGGCGGACTGGAATTTCGGGCCGGTGCAGTGGCTCGGCTCCCTGACGGGGGCCGCCCTGGTCCTCGTCGGCCTCGTCTCGTACCGGCCCGGCTGGATCCGCCCCGCGGCCATCCTCGCCCTGCCGCTGGCCGCCGTCGCGGCCTTCCTCGCCTGAGGCCGCTCCGGCGTCGGGCGACCCGACGGCGCCTGCGGGGCGATTCAGGCGGCCTGCGCACTCGGCCCATGTGGATGGCGGGGGCGGCCGCGCGCTCCGCACTGTCGCGTCCGGCATCCGCACGCTACCACGCCGGATTGTGACACAGCTCCGCTTCCGCCCGCCCTCGCCCCGTCCCGCGCGCCACCGCATGACCCGGGCGCTCCTGCCCGTCGCCGCGGGCCTCGCGCCGTGGGCGATGCCCGTCGCGGCCCAGGCCCCCGATCCGGCCTGTTTTCCCACGGCCGGGGGCGCCCTGGAGATCTGCCGGGGCGGCGAGGCCGAGGGCGTGTTCTTCGCGCCCCGTGCCTGCGAATCGGCGGCGAACGTCCAGATCGTCCGCACCGCCGGGCGCGCCGGCCGGCTCCGGGTGGTCTATCAGGCCGAGGCGCCGGCGGGCGGCCGCCGGGGCGATGCCTGCCCGGCGCGCCGGGCCACCAGCCCCCTCGACGGCGGCTCCGTGCGCACGGGGGCGATGCCCGAGCAGCTCGCCACGCTGATGCCGCCGACGCAGGCGCGCCTGTGGGAGATGGCCCGCGCCGTGCGCCCGGAGGGGCGCAGGCGCGGGCGCGGGCGGAGTCCGGAGGCGGCCGAGGCGGCGCCGGAGGGGATCGCCGCGCGCCATCCCATGGTGGTGGCCGGGCGGGACTGGAGCGGGGACGACTACACCTACGTCTTCCTCCTCACCACGGTCCCGACCCCGAGCGGAAACCGCCATGCCCTGATGCAGGCCCGCACCGCCGATTTCGAGCGCTTCGACATCCGCGGCCGGGCCGCGGACGGCCCCGCCTGGGTGCCGTTCACCCCCGAGGGCGGCCGGCGCCGGTCGCGGCGCGGCGGCGACGCCCCGGCCCCGAGCGCCGTCCTCGACGAGACCGGCGCGCCCATCGTCGGCAACTGCCCCGGAGAAGGCTTCGACCGGCACGACCTCGTCGGCTCCATCAGCGTGCTCGACCGGGTCTACCACTACTTCTACACGGACGTGCTGCCCGCCGATTGCGCCGCGCCCCCCGCCCAGCGCCGCCTCGGCCTCTACCTGCGCACCAGTCCGGACCTGACCGCCGACCGGCCGTGGTCGTCGGCCCGCCTCGTCGCCGAGCCCCTGCCGGGGCAGGCCCTGGTCCGCGTCGCCAAGGCCAAGGGCATGGACCGCTGGGCCGTGGCCTACAGCTGCAACCGCCCGGCCAACACCATGGACGGACCGGTGGCGGACCTCTGCGTCCAGTATACGGGCGACCTGTCCATCGGCTCGCTCGCCGGCCTCACTTGGTATTCCGAGCCCGTGGCGATCATGCGCTCCCCGGCCTATCTCGGCCTGCGCTCGGGCGGCGACGGCGGCGGCCGGTTCGGGCGGGCGCAGCATGCCTGGATGACCGACCGCTACGGCAACCTCGACACCCCGGCGAGCTACTCGGCCAAGGCCGGGTTCCTCACCTGGCTCGACCGCCTCGCCCCGGGCTACGAGGAACGGGGCGCCTCCTCGGTCTTCGGCCGGCCGGTCTACTGGGGCACGTGGTCCGTGCGGTCGGTGGAGGCGCGCTGACCCCCGCCGCCGGACACCGACCCCCGGAATCCCTGGCCGCGCGCCGCCGTCCGTCCTAGACCCGGAGGGTGTCGCCCAACGCGCCGACGCCCGCGGTGGCGGCCTTCCGCCGGAGGGATCGTGATGGATCGTCGAAATGTCCTCGCCCTGCTGGCCCTGGCGGGTGCCGGGTCCCTCGGACGGCCGGCCAGGGCGGCGCCCGGGCCGGCGGCCCGCAACGTCGTCCTCGTCCACGGATTGTTCGCCGACGGGTCGTGCTGGTCCGACGTCATCGCGCGCCTGCAGGCGGCGGGGCTCAACGCGACGGCGGTGCAGAATCCCCTGACGACCTTCGACGAAGCCGTGGCCTCGGTGCAGCGTGTGCTCGCACGCCAGGACGGTCCGACGGTGCTGGTCGGGCATTCCTTCGCGGGCATGATCATCGGCGAGGCCGGGATCGACCCGAAGGTCTCGGCCCTCGTCTACGTGGCGGCCCGCGCCCCCGATGCCGGCGAGGATTACGCGGCCCTCGCCAGGACGTTTCCGACCCCGCCCGCCAGCGCCGGCATCGTCTTCGACGGCGAATACGGGCGCCTCGGCGAGGCGGCGTTCCTGCGCGACTTCGCCGGCGACCTGCCGGAGGCGCGGGCGAAGGTGCTCTACGCGGTGCAGCAGCCCTTCGAGAAAGCCCTGCTCGCCGCCAGGACCACCCAGGCGGCGTGGCGCACCAAGCCGAGCTTCTACGCCGTCTCGACGGAGGACCGGACCATCGATCCCGACCTCGAACGCTTCATGGCCAAGCGCATGGGCGCCAAGACCATCGCGGTGAAGGCGAGCCACCTGTCGCTGATCTCGCAGCCCGACGCCATCGCGGCCCTGATCCTGGAAGCCGCCGGCAGGCCCTGATCCCGGAGGCCGCCGGCCGGCCCTGAATCCTCAAGGCCGCCGGCCGCGCGCGGCGATCCCGCGCGGGACGGGGAGGGGGCATGCCGACGCGACCCCTTGCCGGAACGCCCGACACCTTCTATTGCGACGCGATAGCTCGATCCCGTGACCCGGCGCAGCCGGCCGCATTCCTGCGGCCCGTCGCGTGACGGGCTCTTCTCGCTTCCGGATACCCTATGAAGCTTCGCAACATCGCCATCATCGCCCACGTCGATCACGGCAAGACCACGCTCGTCGACAAGCTGCTGTCGCAGTCCGGCTCGTTCCGCGAGAACCAGCGCGTCGAGGAACGCGCCATGGACTCGAACGACCTCGAGAAGGAGCGCGGCATCACCATCCTGGCCAAGGCGACGTCGGTCGTCTGGAAGGACACCCGCGTCAACGTCGTCGACACCCCGGGCCACGCCGATTTCGGCGGTGAGGTCGAGCGCATCCTGTCCATGGTGGACGGCGTGATCGTCCTCGTCGACGCCGCCGAGGGCCCGATGCCGCAGACCAAGTTCGTGGTCGGCAAGGCCCTCAAGATCGGCCTCAAGCCCATCGTCGCCATCAACAAGGTCGACCGCCCCGACGCCCGCATCACCGAGGTGGTGAACGAGGTGTTCGACCTGTTCGCGGCCCTCGACGCCACCGACGACCAGCTCGACTTCCCGATCCTCTACGGCTCGGGCCGCGCCGGCTGGATGGCGACCTCCCCCGACGGTTCGCAGGACGACGGCCTCGCGCCCCTGTTCGACCTCGTGCTCGCCCACGTGCCCCAGGCCAAGGTCGAGGAGGGCGCGTTCCGGATGCTCGGCACCCTGCTCGAAGCCAACCCGTTCCTCGGCCGCATCATCACCGGCCGCATCGCGTCCGGCACCGTCAAGCCGAACCAGGCCATCAAGGTCATGGACCGCACGGGCAAGCTCGTGGAGACCGGCCGCGTCTCGAAGATCCTGGCGTTTCGCGGCCTCGAGCGTTCGCCCATCGAGATCGGCGAGGCGGGCGACATCGTCTCCATCGCCGGCCTGGTGAAGGGCACCGTCGCCGACACCTTCTGCGATCCGCAGGTCGAGACCCCGATCCAGGCCCAGCCCATCGATCCGCCCACCGTCACCATGTCCTTCATCGTCAACGATTCGCCGCTGGCCGGCACCGAGGGCGACAAGGTCACGAGCCGCATGATCCGCGACCGCCTGTTCAAGGAGGCCGAGGGCAACGTCACGCTCAAGATCGAGGAGGCCGAGGACAAGGATTCGTTCTACGTCTCGGGTCGCGGCGAATTGCAGCTCGCCATCCTCATCGAGACCATGCGCCGCGAGGGCTTCGAGATCGCCGTGTCGCGTCCCCGCGTGGTGCTGTCGAAGGACGAGGACGGCGGCGTGCTCGAGCCCGTCGAGGAGGTCGTGATCGACGTCGACGAGGAGTATTCCGGCGTCGTCGTGCAGAAGATGTCCGAGCGCAAGGCCGAGATGATCGAGATGCGGCCCTCGGGCGGCTCCCGCCTGCGCCTCGTGTTCCATGCGCCCACCCGCGGCCTCATCGGCTACCAGGGCGAGCTCATGACCGACACGCGCGGCACCGCGATCATGAACCGCCTGTTCAAGGCCTACGAGCCCTACAAGGGCGAGATGATGGGCCGCCGCAACGGCGTGCTCATCTCCAACGACAAGGGCGAGGCCGTGGCCTACGCCATGTGGAACCTGGAGGATCGCGGCCCGATGATGATCGAGCCCGGCGCCAAGGTCTATCAGGGCATGATCATCGGCGAGCACAACCGCGAGAACGACCTCGAGGTGAACGTGCTCAAGGGCAAGAAGCTCACCAACATCCGCACCACCTCGAAGGACGAGGCCGTGCGCCTCACCCCTCCGATCCGGATGACCCTGGAGCGCTCGCTCGCCTGGATCCAGGACGACGAGCTGATGGAAGTCACGCCGAAGTCCATCCGCCTGCGCAAGACCTACCTCGACCCCAACGAGCGCAAGCGCTTCGAGCGCTCGGGCGGCGTCGCCTAACGCGGCACGCCTCACGGTTCGAATACGACGAAGGCCGGGCTCATCGCCCGGCCTTTTTCGTTTGGGAGCCGACCCGAACGATGTGCTTCGGAGCGGGAACGGCCATCGACCGAACCCGCCTAGAACTTTTCCTTCTTGGCCTGAAGGTCCTTGCCCGCGTTGATACGGTAACCCGCCACGCACTGCTTGATGAACGGCGCCCTCAGTTTCTGCCGCATCTTGTTGTGCTCGGCGCGTCCTTCGCATTTCCGCTGCCAATCGGCATGGGGCACGGCCGTGGACGGACGCGCGCCGGCCTCGGAACAGGCCAATGCAAGGGAGCCGACACCCAGGAGGGCCGTGGCGAGAAACCGTCGCCCCTGGGGCTTCGTCCTCCGGGGACCGACATCCGCGACGCCTGTCATTCGGATCATGTTGATCGGACGCATCCTCAAACCGGAACGCCGAAACGTTGGCCGAAGAAGTACAGGGCGCAGAACACGACGATGATCAGAACGGTCAGGAACCCCAGGATATAGAGGAGGTTCGTCGACTTTCTCTTCTGCTCGGAGCCGTAGTGGGGTTTGGCCGAAGTTTCCATGCGTTGCCGCCCTCTCGTTTCGATCTGTTCTGCCGCGAACTGCCGAGCGGTGTCCGGCATCACCGTCTCGGATCGCCGCTCGGCTCGCCGACCGTACGGAAGGACGGCGTCGGACGAAGAGACACCATCAAACACGCGTCTCCCGAGCCGGGGCGCCGCTTCGGGGCAGGTTCGGGACGAATTGTACGGCGCTTTCACGCTCGTGGACTCAAGCAAGACTTGAAACAAACGTTCCCGAGCGAATTTCACTTAAGTTTGATGGATTAAGTGTCTCTCTCAAAGTTCCGGTGATGCCGAAAACCGGACCGGTGGCGGTCGGGAGTCTTGCGAGGTTTCCTCGCCCCGACGCGGCCGCGTTGAGTTCGCATGCGTCCGGCCTCACTCCGCCTTCGCCCGTTCCCGCAGCAGATACTTCTGCACCTTGCCCGTCGCCGTCTTCGGCAAGTCTCCGAACACGATGTGGCGCGGCAGCTTGTAGCCGGCGAGGCGCTCGCGGCACCAGGCGATGAGGGCGTCGGCCGCCACGGTGGCGCCGGGTTTGAGCTCGACGAAGGCCATGGGGGTCTCGCCCCACTTCGCGTCGGGCCGGGCGACCACGGCGGCGGAGGCGACGGCGGGGTGGCGGAACAGGGCGTCCTCGACCTCGATGGAGGAAATGTTCTCGCCGCCCGAGATGATGATGTCCTTCGAGCGGTCCTTCAGCTGGATGTAGCCGTCCGGGTGCTTCACCCCGAGGTCGCCGGAGCGGAACCAGCCGCCCTTGAACGCGGCCTGCGTCGCCGCCGGGTTCTTGAGGTAGCCGCGCATCACCACGTTGCCGCGGAACATCGCCTCGCCCAGGGTCGTCCCGTCGGCCGGCACGGAGTCGCCGGTCTCGGGATCGCGGATGTCGAACCCCTCCAGCACGGGGTAGCGCACGCCCTGGCGCGCCATCTTCTCCGCGCGGGCGTCGGCGTCGAGGGCGTCCCAGTCCCGGTGCCAGGCATTGACCACGGCGGGGCCATAGGTCTCGGTGAGCCCGTAGAGGTGGGTGACGTCGAAGCCGGCCTCCCCCATGGCGGCGAGCACCGCCTGGGGCGGCGGGGCGGCGG
>NZ_VRUZ01000146.1:0-7304 GCF_008039485.1 Methylobacterium sp. WL69
GGGTGGATCACCACGGGGCGGGCGGGGCGTTCGGGGACGATGGTCATGATGCCTTCAATCTTCGAGGACTCCCGCCTTCGCGATGAACGGCGCGCGGACATGCGAGATGGTCGTGCGAATTCCCCTCTCCCGGCTTGCGGGGAGAGGGCCGGAGGCACCCCGCCGTGCCTCCGGAGAGCGGAGGCGTAAGCCGAAGCGACGGTGAGGGGGCGCGTCCGAAAGAGGCTCCTTCGGATACGCCCCCTCACCCTCGGCTGCCGCCTTGCTTTGCCGACGACAAGGTCGGCAAAGCCCTCTCCCCGCAGGCGGGGAGAGGGTTAACAGCGGCCTCACATGGACGGCACGGTGCCGTTGCGGCCGATGATGAGGATCGGGGCGGTGAGCGCGCCGTCGGCGCCCTTCTTGGTGAAGGCGACGAGCTTGGAGCCCGGCACCAGGATGCTCTTCTCGCCCGGATCGACCAGGGTCACCGGCACGTCGTCCGGCACCACGACCTTCTTCTCGCCGCCCTGGTACTTGACCAGCAGGGTGCGGCCGTCCGTGCCCGAGAGGGTGCCGACGGCGCCGTTGGTCATGGTGGAGTTGGTGCCGAGGTCCCACGGGTAGTGGCCGTCGGCGGTGCCGCGCAGGGAGGACGAAAACACCGTCACCTGCAGGGCCTTCTGGGTGCCGTCGGGCTGCGGGATCGCGGCGGTGCCGATGTAGCTCTCCGACTTGATGTCGGCGAGCTGGCCCGTGGTGGCGGCGAGGATCTTGGTGTCGTTCGAGAACTGGACGGTGATGGAGTCGCCCGTGCGCGGCTTGATGGTGAGGGTCGATCCGTCGACCTTCTCGAGGGTGCCGCGGTAGCGGACGATGTCGTCGGCGCGGGCGGTGGTGGCCACCGTCAGGGTCAGGGCAAGGCCGGTCAGCAGGCTCTTCATCATGGCGTGTCTCTCCGTTCGGGTTTCGATTCTCGTGGGACTGGATTCTGCGGGACCGGACGCGCCCGTCGGCGCGCGCGCCCTGGGCCCAACCTTCACATGGGCGGGCTCACATGGGCGGAACGGTGCCGTTCTGGCCGACCACCATGCGGTCGACGACCGCCGTGCCGGAGGCGTCGGCGCGGGTGAAGGCGACGACGCGGGCGCCCGGCTTGATCAGGCTGGCATCCCCGGGGGCGAGGGCCACCACGGGCACGTCGTCCGGCACGGTGATGGTCTTCTGGCCGCCGGCATAGGTCACCGTGATGGTGCGGTTGGCCGTGCCCGTCACGGCGCCGACGGCGCCGTTGGTCATGGTGTTCTCCTTCTCGAGGTCCCACGGATAGTGGCCGTCGCCGGTGCCGCGCATGCTGGGGGCGAACACCGCGACCTCGAGGGCTTTCAGGCTGCCGTCGGGCTGGGGCGTCGCCGCGGTGCCGACGTAGCTGTCGGGCTGGATGTCGGCGATCTTGGCCGCACTCGCGCCGGCGACCCGGACGGCGTCGCCGAGGCGGACGGTGACGGCCTCGCCCACGCGCGGCTTGATGGAGACGGTCTGGCCCTCCACCGACGCGATGGTGCCGCGGATGCGCACGACGGGCGCCTCGGCGCTGGCCGGAAGCGCCGTGGCGAGGCCGAGACCGGCGGTGGCGAGGAGCGTGGCGAGGCGGGCGGCTCTGATCATGGGGGTCCTTCCATCGGCGATGAGCCGATCCCGCCGGACCCTGCCCGGCATCCAAGTCGCGCGCAAGTCAATTGTGCGCGATACGGTTACGCTTGGTGCCCGGTTCCGCGTGGCCGCCGGTTCCGCGTGGTGGCCGGCGGCCTTAATGGGCCATCAGCATCGGGATGTTCGCATGGGCCAGGAGGTGGCTCGTCGGGCCGCCGAAGATCATCTGGCGCAGGCGGCTCTGGGTGTAGGCGCCCTTGATGAGCAGATCGCAGCCGAAGGATTCGGCCTCGGCGAGGAACACCTCGCCGGGGGTGCGCCGCCCGGCCGAATGGGCGCGGTGATCGGCATCGATGCCCTCGCAGGCCAGCGCGCGGGCGAGTTCCTCGGCGCTCGGCCCCGGCACGGTGCCGCCCTCGACGCTGATGACGCGGATGCGCTGGGCCCGGCGCAGGAACGGCATGGCGAAGGCCACGGCGCGGGCCGTCTCGGTGGAGCCGTTCCAGGCGATGAGGATCGCGTCGCCGAGGGTCGCGGGGGCGATGGGGGGCGCGAGCAGGATCGGCCGGCCGCCCTCGAACAGGGCCGTCTCGAAGGTGGTCATGCGCGGCGACCCGTCCTCGGCCCCGGGCCGCCCCACCACCGTGGCGGTGAACAGGCGGGCATACTGGCCGAGGAAGGCGTCGCCCGCCGGCACGTCGGGGCGCCAGCGGTAGCGCGGGCCGGCCGCCGCGACGCTGGCCGGCGTGCAGGGTCCGTCCTCGGCGAGCGGCACGCCGGCCTGCCGCATGAAGGCGACGAAGCGCCCGCCGGCGGCCTCGGCCTCGGCCTTGTCGGCCTCCTCGTCGCGCAGCCAGGTCATGCCGCCGACCATGTCGACGGGGACGTATTCGGCGAGCGCCGGGCGCAGGGACACGCCCTCGACGAGGCTGCCGAAGCGGCGGGCGGCGAGGATCGCCGTCTCGAACACCGAGGGCAGGCTGTCGTGGAGGGCGACGGGAACCAGGAGCGTCTTCATGGCGGGCTGCCTTCCATGGCGCGAATCGCCGGAGGCTAGTGCGGTTTTCGCCGCCGGCAAACTCCGGCCGGCGCGGAGTCACACGGTTTTCGGACTCAAGCGGACTTCGGCGGAACGCCCGGATCGAGCCGGCGCCGGACCGCCCGCGTCAGCGGCGCCTCGACGAAGCGGGCGACCACCAGGGCGGCGGCCACCGACAGGACCAGCATGAGGCCGAGCGCCGGCCACGGGCCGACGGGACCCGCGA
This sequence comes from Methylobacterium sp. WL69, assembly GCF_008039485.1. Taxonomy (NCBI): domain Bacteria; kingdom Pseudomonadati; phylum Pseudomonadota; class Alphaproteobacteria; order Hyphomicrobiales; family Methylobacteriaceae; genus Methylobacterium; species Methylobacterium sp. WL69. The sequence continues at coordinate 2,898 of NZ_VRUZ01000146.1, forward strand.
GACCGAGGCGGCCCAGCGCCTCGCGGGTCCCCCGCAGGACGAAGGGGTGGATGAGGTAGAGGGCGTAGGACGCGTCCCCGAGGGCGACGACGGCCGCGCCGCCCCTGCCCCGCCCTGCGGCCGAGGGCCCGCGTTCCCACCCGAGGGCGGCGGCGGCCACGAGGAGGAGGGCCGGCCCGCCATAGGCCAGGGGCCGCATCACGGCGTCGGTTTCGCCGGCCGCGGCGAGGCCGGCGAACCCGACGACGGCCAGCGCCCAGCGGGCCACGGTCGCGAGGCGCAGGCCGTGCGCGCGGGCGAGGGCCAGCCCGGCGCCGAGGGCGAATTCGAGGACGATGGGACTGCTCCAGAACGCCAGGGGCGTCGGCAGGTCCGGCACCGTCAGACCCAGGGCGACGAGGCCCGCGAGGGCCGCGGCGAGCCACGCCACCGCCCGTCCCCGCCCCCAGCCGAGGCCGAGGGCGAAGAGGGCGTAGAAGAACATCTCGCAGTTCAGGGTCCAGCCGAGGCCGTAGAGGGGCTGGGGAATCCCGTCCGGGCGCAGGGCCGGCCAGAACAGGAACGAGGCGGCGACGTAGCCCGGCGCGAGGGATTCTCCGCCGTTGAGCAGGCTCGGCACGGCGAGCGCCAGGGCGAGGTAGAGGCCCGTCACCAGCCAGTAGAGCGGCACCAGCCGGGCGACCCGGTGGGCGAGGAAGCGCGCCCGCCCGCCCGGTCGGCCGTAGAGGGGCGCCGATGCGTGGACGATGATGAAGCCCGAGATGACGAAGAACACGTCGACGCCCGCCGACCACGGCAGCCACGGGCTCGGCGCGAAGGCGAGCCCGGCGTGGCGGGCCAGGGCCGCCGCCTCGAACTGCCCGTGATGGATGACCACGAGCCCGGCCGCGACGGCGCGCAGGCCCTGGATCGCCCGGAGCTTCACGCCGCGTGCCCCCCGGCCGGGCCCCGCCGCGGGCGGGATTTTCCGTCCGGAATGGACAACAGCCGAGCCTTGTCCCGCGAAAACAGGTTGGAACAGAACAGTTCTTCCCCCGTTGTCCGGCCGAAGGCGAAAGTCACGGACCCGTGCGGGCAGGATTGTCCCTGGGTCCGTTCTTTGATGTCGCCGCAGCCATATTGAGGATGATGATGATGAACAAGACCATTGCCATGACCGCCGTGATCACGGCCCTCGCGACCCCGGCCTTTGCGCAGGACATGGGCGACTTCCGCCTCGCGGCGATGCAGTCCAATGCCTTCGAGGTCCAGTCGAGCCAGATCGCCCTGTCGAAGAGCCGCAACCCGCAGGTCGTCCGCTTCGCCAAGGAGGCCCTGCGCGACCACCGCGCCGCCAACGTTGCCCTGGCCGGCGGCGAGGGCAACGTGATGGCCCGCAACGACGGCATCGGCGGCCTCGTCACCGCCCCCCTCGCCATGGCGGGCGGCGCCGTGGGTGCCGCCACGGGTGCGGCCACCGGCGTCGTCGGCGGAACCCTGAGCGGCGGCCCCGTGGGCGGTCTCGAGGGTCTCGGTTCGGGCGCGCGCCGCGGCGCCGCCACCGGCTCGATGATGGGCGACGTCGACACCACCGCCGGCACCACCCTGGTTCAGCCGAACCCGCAGCAGCAGGCGATGCTCGCCGAGCTGTCGCAGACCCCGTCCGGCCAGCGCTTCGACCGTCTCTACGGCTCGATGCAGGTGAAGTCGCACGAGATGGCCATCGGCATGTACCAGTCCTACGCCTCCAACGGCCCGAACCCGGCCCTGCGCGCCCACGTCCAGCAGGCCCTGCCGGTTCTCGAGCATCATTACCAGATGGCCCAGCGCCTGCCCGGCGCCCGCTGAACTTTTTCTGAGAGAAAACCCCCCGGGCGAAATGTCTGGGGGACTAAGAAGGGACGTCGAGCCTAAGGCTCGGCGTCCCTTCTTGATTCATGGTTCCTTCGATCGAAGATCCATCCGTCGCCCGTCCGGGACGGGGCGTGCCGGGCGCCTGGAAGGACGGACGCCCGGCCGCGTGCCTCAGGCTTCCCGGCAGTTGATCAGGGCGGTCGGGTTGATGGACTTTCCGGCCATGTCGACGGCGGGTCGGAAGTCGCCGGTCTCGGGGTCGCGCACGAGGAGCTCGCCGCGCTCGATGCCGAAATGGGCGCCGTGCAGGGTGAGCGTGCCGGCCGCGACCCGCTCGCGGATGAACGGGAACGTCATGAGGTTCTTCAGGCTCTCGCCCACCATCGCGTATTCGAGGCGGGTGAGGTAGTCGGGCCCGCTCTGGTCTTCGACGTTCTCGGCGGCCGAGGCCACGAGGGACACCCACTTGCCGATGAAGTCGCTGTCCGACAGGGGCTTCGACGGGTTGGCGAAGGCCTTGATGCCGCCGCAGGTGGCGTGACCCATCACGACGATGTGCTTCACCTCCAGGCCTTCCACGGCGAACTCGATGGCCGCCGAGGTGCCGTGGAATTCGCCGCCCTGTTCCTCGCACGGGGGCACGAGGTTGGCGACGTTGCGGATCACGAACAGTTCACCCGGGCCCGCATCGAAGATCACCTCGGGCGAGACGCGGCTGTCGCAGCAGCCGATGAGCAGGACCTCGGGGGATTGCGACTTGGCGAGGCCGGAATAGCGCTTGGCTTCGTCGGGCAGACGGCGCTCCACGAACGACTGGTAGCCTTCCTTGAGCTTCTCGGGAAACGGGTGGGCGTTTTGCGTGGTCATTCTTGATCAGCCTTTCTCATGAGCCGTGCCACGTCAGGGTGACGGGTGTTGCAGGAATGGTGCCCCCGGCGATGGCGCGGGCGAGTTGCGCCAACCCCGCGGGTTCGATCCGCTCGGAGGTCGCTTCGAGGTCGTCCAGGGTCCACCAGCGCGTGCCGAGGACGGGGTTGTCCTCCGTCTCGGCCAGGCGGCTTGTGTCGATCCGGTCGTCGGCCAGGCGCACCACGAAGTAGCGCTCGCGGGCATGGCGCGACGTCCGGAACAGGTGGAAGGGTCCCTCGCAGCCCGCGACCTGCGGACCGATGGGCGCATCGGCAACGCCGATCTCCTCTTCGAGTTCACGCCGGCACGCTTCGACATGGGTCTCGCCCGGCTCCAGGCCGCCGCCCGGCATGAACCAGAAGGTGCGGTCGTCGGGCGCGGCCGGATCGATGGGCCGGACGGACTCGTAGGCGATGAGGAGCAGGCGCTGGGCCGGATCGAACACCAGGGCGCGGGCGATGTCGCGGACCGGCGGGTTCGCGGGATCGGGTGCACCCGTTTCGGAAACGTCTGATGTCATGGGTCCACTCCGAAGTATTGTCCGTAATCCGCGATCACGGAAAATATTTTATTCCGCTCTACACCAAGATTTTATTCGATCCTGCCGGGCCTTCATCTCACCGAGGGGGGATTTAGCAGCATTCCACCGGCCGGCCAGTGTTTTCCGGCACGTCGCCGGGCGCCCAGATCACGATGGGGAGATCGAACCCGTCCCGCCCCGGCGGATCGGGCATCGGCACGGCGCGGCCGAGGGCGATGTCGCGGGCCACCGCGAGGGCCGCCAGGGCGTCGAGATGATCGTCGGCGCCGATCCCGGCGGGTCGTGCCGCGATCAGCGTCTCGGGCAGGCCGGCGCCGAGGAGCAGGGCGCGGCGGGCGGCGCGGCCCTCGGGCCGCTTCTTCGGGGCGGCGAGGGCCCGGTCGCCGTTGAGGCGCCGGAACGCGATCTCGGGATGGACCTCGTGTAGGCGGTCGCGCAGATCGGGTCGCGCGCGGAGCAATCCGTCGACCTCGCGCACACCGCGAAAAAGGTTCCAGCCCTGAATCGAGGGGGCGAAGGGCGGGTCGCTCGCGGCCCGCGACAGGGCCTTGGCGGTCTCGTAGTCCGGCGCGTACACCGCCGCGCGCGGCGGCATCGGGAACACGCTGGCCCGTCCGGCGCCGAGATAGGCCCGCGCCGCGCGGTCGGCGACGCGGCCGCCGCCCTCGACCCGGTCGGGCAGGCCGATGGGAATGTCGATGCCGATCCAGGCCGGCGCCTCCGGGGCGTCGACGAGATCGGCCACGGCGGCGAACCGGGCGGCGCGGTGGCGCCCGTCGTCGAGGTGGAGCAGCACCCCGGCCCAGGCCCCGCGGCACCCGTCGAGGCCCGCGATCCAGCGGGACGCCTGACCCTCGGGATCAGCTCGGTTCGCTGACGGACTCAAGGTGTCGCAGCAAGACGCAACCCGCTCCCTTTCCTTCCGGGCCAGGTGATCCTTCCAGGCCAGGTGATCCCAGTTGAAGTGTTTTGGCAGTCGAACGCGAAGCAAAACGCTTCGAACAGTCGCGACGGGCTCCCTCTCCTGAAAGGCAGGGCGATCACAGCTGATGGTCGCGGTCTGAAGCCGCCGCAGATGAGGGTTGTCGACGAAGCGCCGCCCCCCGTGCGCATCCCCCTCTCCC
>NZ_VRUZ01000147.1:0-7062 GCF_008039485.1 Methylobacterium sp. WL69
CGCTTCTGCCGGCTTCTTGGCCGGTCCGGATGTCTGCTTCATCTTCGCTCCTCAGGGGCTACGATGAACCAGCCATCCTCCGTTCGTGAAGACCCTCATTCTGTCCCACAGGTGCTGACGTCGGACAATCGGCATGAAGAGCTCGGTACTGTTCGGGAACGAAGTGACGCGGGAGGCAGCCGTATTGCGCTTCCAGCACCACGATCATCGCGTCGCCATTGGGGAAACGACCCTCGCCGCGGCCGTATTCGACATAATGTTGTCGAAGCGCATCGTCGTTCGGCAACACGACGAGGTCGCCGTATTGTCTGCGGTAGAAATCCGGATCGACCTCTTCAGAGGCCGTGCGCCATGCGCCGGTTTCTCTGACTGTATGCGGCTCATGTCTTATCGCGGAAATCGCCTCCGACTGTGTTTCGTCCCTCGCGGCTGCGTAGGTGAAGAACATGGCTCCATCGAGCCGCTCCTGCTCGGCCTGATCTTCGTTCGTGGCCTCCCAAAACGATGCGACGAAGGTAGTGTCCATGGTCAGGCGATCGGGCGTGCTCATCGCTGGATTCCTGCGAGCCCCGCCCGCCCGATAGCACCGGCTCGGTCGCGTCGAGACCTTCCTGATTCCTTGTCTGACGAACCCGCCAGATTCCTACGTTCGTCGCACCGTCTACTCAGCCTTGGTGCGCTTGCACGAGATCGACGTCAGATCGCACGACACGCATAGGGCCGATCGTCGCCTGAACCGATTGGCTGGACTTGTGTTTTGTCACTCCTGATCGAGGAGAGACGATGCTGAGTGACGCGCAATGGTCTGAATTGGAGCCCCTGGTTGATGCCTGCCGGCCCAAGGAGTCGTGTCCCCTGGCGTGGTGTAGCTCGCTGGGAGCCACCACGATCACCGGCTTGGGCCGGGAGGATCAGGCTTCCAGGGTCGGCAGTCTGACGAGGGGATCATCGCCGATCGGGGTGATGCTTTCCAGCGTCATGTAACGGGACCGCTGAACGGCCCATTCGTCATTCTGTTCGAGCAGGATCGCGCCGACGAGGCGGGTGATGGCAGCCTCGTTGGGGAAGATGCCCACGACCTCGGTCCGGCGTTTGATCTCACCGTTCAGGCGCTCCAGTGGGTTCGTGCTGTGGAGCTTGACCCGATGGGCGGCTGGGAAGCCCATGAAGGCCAGCACGTCGGGCTCGGCCGTGTCCATCAGGAGGGCGAGCTTGGGGACTGGGATTGCCCCTGTTTGGTGGACACCGAGAACGCTTTTGCGTGAGGTGTTTGTCTAATGCCGAAGAGCCGTCCCCCTTACCCCACCGAGTTCCGCCGACAGATGGTCGAGTTGGCCCGCGCCGGGCGCGATCCGACCGATCTGGCCCGCGAGTTCGAGCCCTCCGCACAGGCCATCCGCAACTGGGTGGCCGAGGCCGATCGCAGCGAAGGCAGACGTGAGGCGAAGCCGCCGCCTGCCGATCCGGGCCTGACAACCGCCGAGCGCGACGAACTCGTCCGGCTCCGGCGTGAGAACCGACAACTCAAGCTGGAGCGCGATATCCTCTCTCGCGCGACGGCCTGGTTCGCTCGGGAGACCGGGGTTCTCCCCTCGGGGTCTTCCGGTTCATGAACGCCAACCAGGCCGACTTCTCCATCGCCGCCATGGCACGCATGCTCGGTGCGTCGAAGGCGGGATACTATGCCTGGGTCGACCGGCAGCCCTCGGCGCGACGGTTGGCGGACGCCGCCTTGCTCAAACGCATTCGTACCGTCCATCTCGGCTCGCACGAGACCTATGGCGCGCCGCGCGTCCACGCCGACCTGCGCGAGCAGGGCGACCGGCACTCTCGCAAGCGCATAGCTCGGCTGATGCGCCGAGCCGGCCTCGTCGGAGCCAGCCACCGGCGCGGTGGTCCCGTCACGACGCAGCGTGATCGAGAGGCGCGATCTGCCCCCGATCTCGTCGACCGCAACTTCGCGGCCACCGCCCCGAACCGGCTCTGGGTGGCTGATATCACCTACGTGCCAACTGCTGCCGGCTTCCTCTACCTCGCCGTCGTGCTCGATGCCTTCAGTCGCCGGATCGTTGGATGGGCCATGACCAATCACCTGCGCTCGGAATTGGTCCTGGACGCTCTGGAGATGGCCATCACCCAGCGCGGGCCTCGTGACGTGATCCATCATTCCGACCAGGGATCGCAATACACCTCGCTGGCCTTTGGCAGTCGCTGCCAGGAGGCGGGCGTGCGACCCTCAATGGGTTCGGTCGACGATGCCTACGACAACGCTATGGCCGAAAGCTTCTTCTCGACCCTCGAATGCGAGTTGCTCGCCCGCCGCCGCTTCAGCTCGCAGGCCGAAGCACGGATGGCCTGCTTCAGCTACATCGAGGGCTTCTATAACCCGATGCGCCGGCACTCGGCGCTCGGATACCGCTCGCCCGTCGTCTACGAGCACGAGACCCAACTCGAACCATTACCTGAGACCCTGCTCGGCCAGGCCCACTGAACCGTCCACAGAAACGGGGCAATCCCACTACGAAGATCTGGAGAGCTTGAGGGCGCACGTCACAGCCAACAACTTCGCCAAGCACCCCAAGTCGTTGCGCTGGAAGACTCCGTTCCAGGCCAGTTGTCAGGCCTGGACCAAAGACTCAGACCGATTCAAAATTGACCCGCACCACCTCATGCCGGGACCATACGTCCTTTTCGAGTTGCCTCGACCTGCGGCCTTTCAGGAATGGGGGCCTGTGCTTCGGCGAGACGTTCGGGGACCGCACCGATCGGGTGGAGGCCGCATCACCTCAGGTCGAGGTTGCCCACCCGGCGCCACTGGCGCAAGGGGCCCGCCATCTTCTGTCCGCCCCGTCCGTCCACCGCGCCGGTGTAGTAGCCGGCGCGCCTGAGCCGTTCATGCAGCAAGCGGATCGTGTCCGGCGACCACGTCGCGGCGCGGGTGACGATCTGGTTCGCCGCGTCGCCGGAATCCGAGGCCACGCCGAGCAGCAGCATCTCGGCGGCGGCGGCGGGGTCCTTGCGCACGCCCCGGCCCTCGTCGAGGAGGATCGCCGCCGGCACGAAGCCGCGCGGGTCGCCGAGCTCCGTCGCCTTGCGGAAATAGGCGAGGGCCGCCCCCGGCTCCGTCACCAGCCCCTGCTGGGCCAGCACGCCGAGATTGTAGGTGGCGATGGCCGAGCCGGCCTCGGAGGCCTGCTTCAGCAGGGTGACGGCGCGGCCCGGGTCCTTGCGGACGCCCGCCCCCTCCATCAGGGCGACCGCGAGGTTGATGGCGCCGTCCGGGCTGCCGCCCCGGGCCGCCGTCTCGTACAGGGCGGCGGCGCCCCTGGGATCGCGCGGCAGGCCGTCCCCCGTCTCCATGAGCAGGCCGAGGCTGACCATCGCCCGCAGGTTTCCCCGCGCCGCCGCCTCCCGGTAGTAGCCGATCGCCGCCGCGCGCTCGCCGCGCGCGGCGAGCGCGCGGGCGAGGAGCGCCGTGTAGTGCGGCATGTCCGGATGGCTCTCCCGCGCGGCCCGGCAGGCCTGGATCGCCGTCTCGGCGTTGCGGCCGAGCTCGGCCAGGGGGACGCCGGCGGTGTTCGCCGTGGCGTCGCGGGGATGGGTCGCCGCGCGCTCGCACAGGCTCTCGGGCCGGACGTCCGAATCCTCCGTCGTCGGCAGGGCCTGCAGCAGCTCCCGGGCCTCGTGGGCGTGGCGCCCGTCCGGGCGGCGGCTGATGTAGAACTCCACGAGTTGGCGCAGGCGCGAGCGTTGCGCGAAATCCCACAGGCGGTCGTCGGACACCCGGTCGCCCTCCGGCGTGCTGCGGACCGCGCCCGGCGTGGCGTCCGGCGGCGCCGGGGCGAGGGCCATCGCCTTGACCTCGTCGGCATGCGCGCCCTCGGGGTAGCGCGCGAGGTAGATCCGCAGCAGGGCCGGGTCGAGGCCGGCGGCGGCTAGCTGCCAGAGCTGGGTCTCGGGCGAGGCCGCGGCGGCTGGGCCCGGCACGAAGGCGAACTGGCGCGTGAGGGAGGATTTCTCCCACGGCACCTGGAACCCGCCGGTGGCCGCGATCACGTCCTTGCGCACGGCGATCATCATTGAAGCGATGTCCTGGCCGCGCGTGGCCACGTGGCTGAGGAAAGCCTGGGCGAACGGGCTGCTGACCTCCGAGAACACGCCGCGCCGGGTCAGCCCGCGCACCGACAGGATCGTCTCGTCGGACGGCCTCGAAGTCCGCTCGGGGAACGTTTCGTCGAGGGGCCGGCCGACCATCTTCGCGACGATGGCGTCCACCGTGGTGGCGGAGAACCGCTCCGTCGCGACGTGGCGACCGTCGCGGAGCACCGTCACCCGGTCGACGATCGCCGTCATCTCGTCCAGGCGGTGCGAGATGTAGAGAATCCCGACGCCGGCCGCCCGCAGGTCACGGATGACCCGAAACAGCATCGCGGTCTCCGCCCCCGTCAGGGACGAGGTCGGCTCGTCCATGATGAGCACATCGGCATCCAGGGACAGGGCCTTGGCGATTTCGACCATTTGGCGCTGCGCGACGGACAGGGTCCGCACGGAGCAGCCGGGATCGATCGCGATGCCGAGCCGATCGAGCAGGCTTTGCGCATCGGCGTGGAGCTTCCGCCGCGCGATCAACGGTCCGTGCCGCGGTTCACGCGCCAGGAAGATGTTCTCGGCCACCGACAGGTGGGGCACCAGGTTCAGTTCCTGGTGGATCATCGCGATTCCGGAAGCCTCGGCTTCCAGGGGGGACGAGAAACGGCGTTCGACGCCCTTGTAGACGATCCTGCCGGATGTCGGCCTGTACACGCCGCTGATGATCTTCATCAGGGTGGACTTGCCCGCGCCGTTCTCGCCGCAGACGGCATGGACCTCGCCGGGACGCAGATCGAAGCTGACCTCGGCGAGCGCCGTGACGCCGGGAAACTCCTTCGTGATGCCTTCGAGGACCAGGACGGTATCGGCACGAGGCGCCGGCGCTTGCCAGCACGCATCCCACGTCTCACCGTCGCGGCCCGGGCGCGTCACCGCGCCTCCTCCGCCTTCGAACACGGCAGCGGCCCTCCCTATGGGCTTTTGATTGTGGTCCTATGGATAGCCGATTGCCAAAATTGGTCAAGCCAGTTTTTCGCGGATATCGCGACATTCTGCACCATCATTGAATAAGCGTCTAAAAATCGGAACTTACAGTGGCGCCGTGCTGGAACATGATTGAGAGCGAGTTTTATTGGTCATGCCAATCCCGAGACCCGACCCGAATGCCGACCGCCCGTCGGAACGCCGGCTCTATCAGCTGGTGGCCGACCGGCTGCGGACCCTGATCCAGAGTGGGGATTTCGGGGTCGGCGATCGTCTGCCGGCGGAGCGCGATCTCGCGCTGCAGCTCGGCGTCTCGCGTCCCTCCCTGCGCGAGGCCCTGATCGCCCTGGAGATCGAAGGCGCGGTCGAGGTCCGCATGGGCTCCGGCATCTACGTGCTGTCGGTCACGGAGCAACGGTCGCCCCCCATCGGTTCGATTGGGGAAAGCCCCGTCGAACTGATGCAGGCGCGCGCCGTGGTGGAGGGCGCCGTCACCCTCCTCGCGGCGCCCCGGATGACGTCGGAGGTCCTCGCATCCCTGCGAAAGTCCCTCGACGCCATGCGCAGGATGATCGCGGAGGGGACCAAGCCCCTCGATCACGACCGCGAATTCCATCTGACGATCGCGAAGCAGGCCGGAAACGGCGTCCTGCACCGCCTCGTGCGCGACCTCTTCGACGAGCGCCACAGCCCGCTCTCCACGAAGTTCTGCCATCGCTTCGAGGCGGCGAACGGGTGGGACCTCGCCCTCGCCGAGCACGAGGCCATCCTGTCGGCACTCGAGGCGGACGATCCGCTGCTGGCGCAGGCGATGATGCACGCGCATCTCGCGCAGTCCCGCCTCCGGTGGCTGGACGGCGACGGCCGTTGACGTCGGCCGCGCGCGTCTGCGCTTCGACGGGCGTCATTCCCCGGAGGGTGGGCGAAGGGCCGACGCGCGCCGTGAGGGTTGAGCGCACGCGCCTGTCGCCACGCCTTGTTCGTCCGGTCCGCTCCAGCGCTGGCCATACGATCGGCGCAGCACCGCGCGACCGCGTGGAACAGGGCCCGGTGGGATGGCCCGACCGTTCGGGTCCGACCGGCGCGGCTTCTCAGGACTGGACTTCGCCGAGCGCCGCGCCGTCCCGAATCCATCTTCGGCCACTGGACCGACCCGAGGTGCCCGGCGAGCCGCCGGGCCTCCGCCACCGGCGGACAATCAGGACTGGCAGAAGCTCCTGGCCCCCGGCGTCCAGGTGCCGAATCCCGACGCGACCATGTTGGCGATGACCCGGCAGACATAGGTCTTCTGGGCGGGATTGTTGTTGGGGCCGGCATGGTAGCGGGCGACCGCCAGGGTCCAGCTGCCCTCGCGGGCCTTCAGCTCCTTGAGGAAGCGGGTGGCGTACTCGACGTTCTGGGCCGGGTCGATCATCCCCTCCAGGGAGGCGAATTTCGCCCGGTGGTAATGGTGGTTGATCTGCATGCAGCCGAGATCGACGAGCTTCACCCCGCCGCGCTGCGCCTCGGCGAGGCGGGCCAGCACGTCGGCCGCGTTGGTGCCGAAATACGCCTTGCCGGCGATGTTCATGGCGTAGGGCTGGAGCGAGCCGCGGTTGCCGCTCTCCGTCAGGCCGACGGCGTAGAGCACGCCGAGGGGCACGCCGTGCTTCGTCGCGGCACTGGCCATCTCGCGCTCGCAGACCCTGCTCGCCGCCGGGGGAACGCCGGCCAGGGCGGTGCCGCCGACGACGGCGATCCCGCTAAAGGTACAGGCCGCTGCGGTCAGGGCCGGAAGCATTCGTCTCATGGGTCCGCTCGCTCGTCAGGTCGGTTCGGTCGTCCGCGGAAGGGTCGCCGGGGCGCCGGGACGCCTGGTCGGGGTCGGCGCCGGCATGGGTGTGACCGCCGGCCTGACCGCCCGCCTGGAACGGCGCGCCGGAATTCTGCCGGCCGCCGTCACCCTGGGGGGCACCGCCCGCTTCGTTCGCCCCGATGGTGACGCCGTCC
>NZ_VRUZ01000148.1:0-6966 GCF_008039485.1 Methylobacterium sp. WL69
TCGCGCGGGGCGGTGGGCTGGAGGGCGGCGGGCACGGCGACGCCGGCCGCACTCGCCAGGATGATCGGCCGGGCGCGCGCCGGGCGGGGCGCCTCGTTCGGAGATTCCTGCGACGTCTCGCGCGAAGCGTCCTGCACAATCTCCTGCGGCGCCTCCTCGGCGGCCGACCGGAACGCCAGGGCCGAGCGGCCCCTCGCCAAGGGCTCGTCGGGTCCGAGATCGGCCAGCATCACCGGCGACGGGCCCCGGATGGCGGCGGGCACGCCGTCCGTGCGCAGGGTGGCGAGGAGCTTGCGGTCGTCGCTGCCGGCGGTGGAGGCCTTGCCGACATACTCGACCCGCACCTTCGACGTGCCGCTGCGGTGGAATTCGAGGGCCTGGGCCACCTCCTCCGACACGTCCATGATGCGGTCGGCGTGGTACGGCCCGCGATCGTTCACCCGCACGATCATCGAGCGATGGTTGGTGAGGTTGGTGACGCGGGCGTAGCTCGGCAGGGGCAGGGTCGGGTGTGCGGCCGCGATGGAGTTGCGGTCGAACACCTCGCCGTTGGCCGTCATCCGGCCGTGGAAGGCGGCGCCGTACCACGAGGCCAGGCCCTCGCGGACGTAGCCCTTGGCGTCCTCCCGCGGCACGTAGGTGCGGCCGGCCACCACGTAGGGCTTGCCGGAGAAGCGCCGGCCGCCGCCCTTCGGGATCACGTCGCCCTCCTTGTAGAGGCGCGGGCTCGCCTTGACCCCGTATTTCGGATCGAGGGTGGAGCCGGAGGCCCCGGCGAGCTTCTGCTGCGGATTCTGGGCGCAGTTGGCGGTGGCGAGCGCCACGGCGCAGGCGCCGATCAGCCGCCACAGGGGCAGCCCGGCCGGCACACCGAACGACAGGCCGGCCTTCGTCGAACGCGTCATCCCGTTGATCCGCCCCGCCGCCTCGTGACGCAACACACACCCGCGACCGAGGACGACGAGGTCCGCCGGGTGCCCGGGGCGACGCGGACGCAGGGGCGCCGTTCCGGGACGCCCAGGTTTGTCGCTTCGGCGTAAACGAAGGCTGAATCCGGCGGCCGGGATTTTTCGCGAGTGGGTCGCGGACCGGCCTTCGCAGTTCAGGCGCCGCATCCGGACCCGGACCGAAGCCGTTGCGGGATCGGGCGAAAGCCGGAATCGAACGGGCCGACCCGGTCAGGGGCCCGGCCCGCCGGGGCGTCGGGCGGCCGCGGCGGGGGTCCGGTTGCGACGCGACGTCGGGATCGCGCCGCAAGCTCTTCTCGATCCAGCGGTTTTCGCATTCGCGAAAACCCGCCCGCCTCAGCGCGGGTCGGTCTCCGTCAGCTGCTGGATGGAGCGGGCGCCGCGCTGCCGGAACAGCAGGTCGAGGGCTTCCAGCATCAGGCCGTGCATCTTGGCCCGCTCGGCATGGGCGATGTCGCGCAGCTGATCGTAGACCGGCGGCTCGAGGTAGACCGACATCTGCCGCGCCCGCTCCTTGAGGGTGGTGGCGGGCCGGGGGCGGGGGGTGCCGACGGCGAGGGTGACGATCTCGGCGGTGGGCTGCGGGCGCCCGGACGAGGCCGCCACGATGGCGGCGAGGCTCGGCTTAGGCGGCTTTGACATGCTTGGAGACCTGCATCCGCTTCTCGATCCAGGTCCAGAGCTTGCGCACTTCGCCCGCCGCCTGGCCCTTCGGGTTGAATTCGGTGACGCCCTGGCCGACGCCGATGGCGTCCTGGTGGTCCGTGCGGGCGACGATGTTGACGTCGGGCAGGATGCCCAGCACCGCAAGGCCGTCGGCGGCGTCGCGGATGCGGTAGGAGCGCGGCGGGGTCTGGTTCAGGACGAAGGCGAACTTCTTCTCCAGGCGGTAGATGGCGGCGAGCGTCGGCTTGAACGCGCGCAGGTCCGCCGGGGTCGGCCGGCACGGGATGATGCACAGGTCGGCGGCGCGGATGGCCGAGAGGGTCCCGGTGGAATCGACGCCCGGCGTGTCGATGAAGACGTAGTCGTAGGAGGACTCGCGCAGCTTGCCCATGACCGCGTCGATCTGGGTCGCGTCGATCTGGGCGACCTCGGGACCGTCCACGATGCGGTGGTCGAGCCAGTCGGAGATCGTCGCCTGCCGGTCCATCTCCAGGATGCAGACGGAGAGGCCGCGCTCCTGGGCGGCGACGGCGAGGGAGATGCACAGGGTGCTCTTGCCGCTGCCCCCCTTCTGCGTGACGAACGTGATGGCCTTCATCCTGGCGCCCCTTCGCGGCTCTCGATTCGTCCCGGTCTCGCAGGCCGGCGCCCGCGCCGGGGCTGTCCTGGGACGCAAGGATGACCTGATCCGGTCTCGCCGATCATGGTTAATCAATCGTTAAGCGCACGGCTGCGGCCATGGCCCGATCGTCAATCTAAGGTTGATGGATCACCATAAAAACGCAACCGCCCCCTCTTCTCGTTCGGTGGTTTTCGCTCTAGCTTGCGGGAACCGGACCCGGCGAATCCCTCGGCAGAACCAACCTCAGGTAAATCGTGCCGTTCGCCCGGCGCCCGGCCCCACGGCACGGTGGCGGCCCGGCGTGCGCGCCCCCCCAGGAGAATCATGTCCCGACCCCTGTTTGCGATGTCGGAGAGCGAGGCGGTGCAGGCCGCCCTGGTGGCGTCCGGGGTCGTCGGCCTGTGGACCTACGACATCTGGGCGGACCGGCTCGTGCTCTCGGGCACCCTGCCGGAGGTCCTCGGCCTGGAGCCGACGGCCTCCGGCGTGCCCCTCGGCCGCCTCCTCGACGGGACCCACGGCGAGGATCGCGAGCGGGTGGAGAACGTCGTCCATGCCGCCGTCGCCGGCGGAGCCCCGTTCGACGTCGCCTTCCGCACGGCGTCGGGCGGGCGCAGCCTGTCCCTGCGCGGGCGGATCGAGCGCGACGGGGCGGGCCAGCCCCGGCACGGGCGCGGCATCGCCCTCGACCTCACCCACGAGGGCGGCCTCGACCGGCCGGGCCAGCACGCGGTCAACCGCATGGCCGAGCACGCCATCGCCCTGCACGGCCTCGTCGGCCACCTGCACCACCCGTCCCTGGCCCGGCTCCTCGACAGCCTGATGCGGGAGATCGGCCGCGAACTCGCCCGCCACCTCCAGGGCAAGGCCGACGCGCGCCGGCATTAGGGGGCGGATCGTCGGGCGCCGGTTGCGCCCTAAACTCGACAGAAGAGTTTATGCGACAGACGCCTGAAAGCTGCTATAGCGTGACATTGCACACACCGAACGAACGATAAGTATGATTGCATACATCACTGCACGCATTCATGCCGAGAGTTGATAATCCCGTGTTCGCGTTCTATGCTCGGCGCAAATGGATAATATTTGCTCTTATTGGGCTGATTGGCTGCGTTTGCAGCTTCGAGATTTGGTCACGATGGATAACGGCGGTGCCGCTGAGCGAACCAATCGCGCTTTCATCCGCTGGGAATATTGACAAAGAGCTAGAGATTCGGAGGGACTGCACCCATTCACTTGAGCTTGCGTTCTCAAAAACCACTCGCCTCGGTGATGACGTAGCAACGCTTGTCAGCGCCTCCCGCTCAGTGGGCATCGGCTCGGGAAAGGCCTTCGACGGCGTCAGGATCCCTCTGCAATGGTCGCTGATCGATCCGGCTGGCAGAGTCATAACCTCCGGTTGCGGTGATGCGGCGGGAAGTCATGCCTGGAGTTCAACTGAATTCTATCGTCCAGTTGTGAGCAGTCTTCGCCTCCCTCGCGGGAAATATCGCCTGCGTGCCGCACTTGTCAGCAGTGTTCCGGAGCTTAATGGCATGAGCGCCAGATTGACTCTGGGATGCCACAATGGAAAGTTAGGATCGGGGTGGCAGTATAATTTGCTACTATTTGGTCAACTCATTAAAAATTCAGTCATTTTACCACTTTCGGCGATCCTTGCAGCGATTTTGCTCGGATTGGAGACGAGCCATTTGGGACCATCTTATAAGCGCCGCTAAGTGTTTCCCTATCTCATCCTTACCGCTACGGTAACTTTGGGTTCAAAGCAGGCGCGCTGTCCACGTCTACTTCAACGCGTTCGCCGCTCGAAAGCGGACCGGCAAAAATCCACCCGCCCCGGTCGTTCCGCCCGCCCCCCGACGCCAAATCTTGCCCAAACGCTCACGACGGGCCGGACGCCTCGCGCACGGGGCGCCCGGCCCGCTGCATCAGGGCGCGCAACGCCGGGGCCGCCTCGGCCGGGGGTTTTGCCAGGGCGCGGGCGCAGGCGTGGATTGCGGCGGTGCAGGCGCAAGGACCGCATCGTCGGGCGGGGATTCGATCACCGAAACAAGCCCCGCCCGCGCCACGCGGGCCGGCCGGAGGATTTGAGCGCAAGAAACGGGACGCGCGTCACCCGGGCAAAATCCTAGGACGGGTCGAACCAGCGAGGGATCCGTCATGCCGCCCGCCGTGAACCGCACGATGTCCGCGCCCGAATGGGCGATGCTCGTCAGCCTTTCCGTGCTCTGGGGCGGATCGTTCTTCTTCACGCACGTGGCGCTCGACGCAGTGCCGCCCTTCACCCTCGTCACCCTGCGCGTCGGGCTCGCCGCGGTGATCCTGAACGCCGTCGTGCCGCTGTCGGGCCTCAGCATGCCGCGCGGGGCCCGGGTTTGGGCCGCCTTCCTCGGCATGGGCCTCCTCAACAACGCCGTTCCGTTCTGCCTGATCGTGTGGGGCCAAACCCACATCGCCTCCGGGCTCGCCGCGATCCTGAACGCGACCACGCCGCTGTTCACCGTCGTCGCGGCCCACATCCTCACGTCCGACGAGGGGATGACCGGCAACCGGATCGCGGGGGTGCTCGCCGGCCTCGCCGGCGTTGCCGTGATGGTCGGACCCGCCGTCCTCGCGGGCCTCGGGACCGACCTCCTGGCGCAGATCGCCGTCCTCGGCGCGGCCCTGTCCTACGCCTGCGCCGGCCTCTTCGGCCGGCGCTTCCAGGGGATGGGCGTTCCGCCGCTCGCGACGGCCGCGGGGCAGGTCACGGCATCCGCGCTCCTGCTTCTGCCCATCGCCCTCGTCGTCGATCGGCCCTGGACCCTGCCGGTGCCGAGTGCGTCGGTGTGGGGCGCGATCGGGGGCATCGCGGCCCTGTCGACGGCGCTCGCCTACGTGCTGTACTTCCGCATCCTGGCGACGGCGGGGGCGACCAACCTTTGCCTCGTCACCTTCCTCATTCCGGTGTCGGCCATTCTCCTCGGTGCCGTCGTGCTGGGCGAGCGCCTCGATCCGCAGCACTTCATCGGCATGGCGCTGATCGGTTGCGGACTCGCGGCCATCGACGGCCGCCTCCGGGCCTTTCTCCAGCGGCGGCGACGCCCATCGCCCGAGGTCTATCGAGGGCGGGACATCTAGGCGGCTCGGCGGCTCGGTCGGGCCATCCGCCGAGGATCGGGAGCGGTGCTGTCCGCGTCCATGCCTCTGCCGCTCGAAAGCGGACAGGCGAAAATCCGCCCCGGTCGTTCCGCCCGCCCCCCGGCGCCAGATTTTGCCCAAACGCTCACGGCAGAGCGGACGCCTCGCGCACGGGGCGCACGTCCCGCTGCACCAGGGCGCGCAGGGCCGGGGCCGCCTCGGCCGGGGGTTTTGCCAGGGCGCGGGCGTAGGCGTGGATCTCCGTGGCGCAGGCGCGCGGCCCGATGACCGCATCGTCGGGCAGGGGTTCGATCACCGAAACGATCCCCGCCCGCGCCACGAGGGCCGGCACCTCGGTCCCGTCGCCGAGCACCTCTCCGGCCTCGACGAGGTCGGCCCCCGCCCCGATCCGGGCGCAGGTTTCGCGGTTCTCCGCGCGGGCCGCCAGCATGGCCCGCAGGAGGATGCGCCCGGCGGACAGGAGCGTGGGCGCGTCGGCCTGCGCCAGCCCGCGGGCGATGGCGCCGGCGGCGCGGCGGCGCAGGCCCGCGACGGATTCGGCCTCCGAGCGGCCGGCGCGGTAGGCCTCGGCGTACCAGGCGGCGAGGTCCGCGACGGCGCCCGGCGCCGAACCCAGGACCGGCAGGGCGCGCAGGATTGCCGCCCGCGCGCCGGCCGGGCTCGGATCGTCGTCGAGGGTGGAATCGGGAAACCGGTCGGTCCCGACCATCTCGGTGACGGCGCCGGCGGAGAGCAGCCGGTCGGCGTCGGGCACCCACAGGTCGGCGGAGGCGGTGGCCAGGGCCTCGGTGACGAAGGCCGGGTCGAGGCCGGCGGCGAGGTAGGCCGCCCGCTCGGGCACGCCGTCGGCCTGCACCACCTGCCCGAACGGGCCGGCCTCGTAGGGGGCGTGGAAGCCGAGGCGGCCGCCCTCCACGAGGAAGCGCCGGTGCCCGCGCACGAAGGCGAGGGTGCAGGCCGAGACGCAGTAATCGGGCACGTAGGTGGCGAGATGGCGCGCGGCGACGAGGCGGCCGATGGCCTGCCCCTCCTCGACGAGGCCGCCCTCGCTGGTGAGGTGGAGGCGCTCGACATGGGGGTTGGCGTCGAGGAGCGCGCGCAGGCGCTCCGCCGTCCCCTCCCCCAGCTCGCCGGCGAGGCGGATGTCGCGGCCGTGGGGGCCGAGGCCGACGCGGGCGGGCGCCATGGCGGCGGTGTCGAGCTCCTCGGCGAGGCGCAGGGACAGGGCGGCGGTGGCCGCGCCCACGGCCGGGCGGTCGAGGCAGGCGAGGGCGGCGCCGAGGGCGAGGCAGGCGGCGCCCGCGCCGAGCATCCGTCCGAGGCGCGTCCCGCCCCATCCCGCCGTTCCCGCCCGCACCGCCATGTTGCTGGCCGTCATGTCGCTGGCCCTCCGGGCGCATCGCCGCGATGCGCCCGGTCGATGATCGCCCGTGGCGGGGCTCCGGCAAATCCCCCGCCGGCGGCCGAATCGGCGGCGCCGGGCGCTGCCACGGCCCGAAGAGACGGTTGCGCCTGCCGATGTCGGCGCCCGCGGATCGATCTCCCGCGGCGGGGCGGCGGAGGGACGGT
>NZ_VRUZ01000149.1:0-6674 GCF_008039485.1 Methylobacterium sp. WL69
GGGCGGCGCCGGCCTCGGCGAGGGCCGCGTCGAGTTCGGTGCGCCGGGCGCGCAACGCCTCGGCCTGCCGGCCCAGGGCATCGTCCGCGTCGGCGTGCGGATGCGCGGTGCCGCCGCAGACCGGGCAGGGCTCGCCCGGGACGAGGAGGCTGCGCAGATGGGCCGCCCGCTCGGACACGCTCGCCTCGGCGCGCTCGGCCATGGCGGCGACTTCCCGGCGCGCGCCCATGGCTTCGGCCTCGCGTCGCTGGGCGGAGGCCGCGTCCGCGTCCGCCGCGGCCAGGGCTTCCCGTGCGGCCACGGCCTCGGCGTCGGCCGTGGCCGCCGCGAGACGGGCCTCGGCGTGGCGCCGGACCAGGGGCAGGGCCTCGCGCAGGGGCTCGGAGAACCGGTCGAGGGCCGCCGCCCGCGTGCGCGCCGCCGCCTCGCCGAGGGCTTCGAGGGCGGTCATGCGCTCCAGGCGTTGGGCCAGCGTCCGCGCGCGCGCATCCCGCGCCTCGCGGACCCGCACGTCCGCCTCGGCGATCATGCCGGTTCCGCGGGCCGCATCGGTCCGCGCCCGCTCCCGCTCCCCGGTGACGGCGGCGAGGTCCGACCGGAGGGTGGCGCGCTGGCCGAACAGGGCCGCGACCTCGTCGGCCCGGCCCGCGAGGTAAGCGCCGCCCCGATCCGCCTCGTGCCGGGCCGACGCCTCCGCACGGGCGGCCTCGGCCGCGTCGTGACGCCTCCGCAGATCGCTCAGATGGGCTTCGGCGGCCTCGGCCCCGTCGGCGGCGGCCTTCGCCTCGGCCTCGGACCGTTCGGCCTCGCGGTGGGCTTCGCCGATGACGCTGTCGAGGTTGGCCGCCTCGGTCCAGACCGGTCCGAAGGCCTTGAACGCGACCTCGGCGGCCTCGTCCTGCACCCGGGCCTGGCGCTGGGCCTCCGCCGTCAGTTCGGCACGGGGCTCGGCCTCGGCGAGGCTCGCCCGCGCCGCCGCGCGGGCGAGGTCGGCTGCCTCGACCTCGCTCCGGGTTGCGGCGACGGCATCGCAGGCCCCGCGCAGGGGCTCGACGGCATCGAGTTCGGTGAGGCGCAGGCGTTCCGCCCCGGCCGCCGCCGCGATGGCCTCGGCCTCGGCGAGGCGGGCTTCGGCGATGGTCACCTGGACGCGGGCCGCGGCGAGGCGTGCGGCGCCGTCGAGGGCACCCTGCAGGCTGGCCTGATGCGCCGACAGGCCGGCGAGGGCCTCGGTGATCGCGGTGCGCTCGGCCAGGATTTCCGCCCGCGCCTCGGCGTCGAGGAGGCCGACGGCGTCGCGGCGGGTTTCCAGAACCCTGAGGGCGGCGCGCTCGGCCTCGGTGCCGGCATGGACCCGCTTCGAGATCTCCGTGTAGATGCCCGTGCCGGTGATCTTCTCGAGGAGCTCCCCCCGCTCGCCCTCGGCCGCGAGCAGGAAAGCGTCGAATTCGCCCTGCGCCAGGAGCACGGTGCGGCGGAACTGCTCGAAGGTGAGGTCCGTCAGCGCTTCGACGGCGGCCGTCACGGCGGTCTTCTTGCCGCCCTCCACGGCGCTGCCGTCATCCAGGCGGTGCAGGGTGCGCCGGTCGGCTTGGAGGCGCCCGTCCGCCTTGCCGCGGGCGCGGAGGGTCTCCCACCGCACCCGGTAGGCGACGCCGTCCTGGCCGACGAAATCCACCTCGGCCCAGCCCTGTGCCGCCCCGCGCCGCAGGATGGCCCGCCCGTCGCTCGAACTGACGACCTCGCCGCTCGGGTCCGGCGTATCCTCCCGCCGCCCGGCGCTGACGCGGGGATAGCGCCCGTAGAGGGCGAGGCACAGGGCATCGAGGATGGTCGATTTGCCCGCCCCGGTCTCGCCCGTGATGGCGAAGATGCCCGTGGCGGCGATGGGCCCGGCCGCGAGATCGACTTCGAAGGGGGCCGCGAGGCTCGCGAGGTTCTCGCCCCGGATCGCGAGGATACGCAAACGCTGTCACCTGAAACGCGGAAGGACGGCTCCTTTACTACGGCGCCGCGCGCCGCCTGTCCCGCCCGACGGGGCCGGCAGGTGAGGATAACCGCGACACGCTCAGCCGGTCACCCGTCCGCCTGGAACGCCGCCAGGGGGGCGGTGATGCCGCAGGTGACGCCGGTGCTTGGGTAGGCGAGCGCGATGGTGCCGCCGACCTGACCGGCGAGACCCCGCTCGATGAAGCGCGAGCCGAAGCCCTTGCGGGCCGGTGGCGTCACGGTGGGGCCGCCGATCTCCTGCCAGGAGAAGGTGAGGTGGTCTGCGTCGTCCGCGTTCTCCACCGACCAGCGGATCGCCACATGGCCGGCCTCGCGGGAGAGGGCGCCGTACTTGGCCGCATTGGTGGCGAGTTCGTGCAGCATCAGGGCGAGGGACAGGGCGGGCTTCGCGCCGATCTCGAGGTCGGGGCCCTCGAGGCGGAAGCGCCCGGGCCGGTCCTCGTGCAGCTTCAGGGCGCCGCGGACCACGGGGCCGATGAGGGTCGAGCCGAGCGCCCCGCCCATGAGGAGGTCGTGGGCCTGTCCGAGCGCGATGAGGCGGCCGGCCAGGACCTCCTTGGCCGTGTCCACGTCGGCGGCCGAGCGCATGGTCTGGGTCGCGATGGACTGCACCATCGCGAGCAGGTTCTTCATCCGGTGGCTGAGCTCGCGGTTGAGGAGCTCCTGCGCCTCTTCCGCGCGCAGGCGCGCCAGTGCGACGCGGGTCCGGTCGACGATGTTGCGGGCGAAATCGACGAGGTCCGGGGTCCAGGCCCGGACCCGGTCGTCCTGCAGGCAGAACACCGCCACCATGCGCCCGCGCTCCATCAGCGGGATGTTGATCATGCTGCGGACGCCGAGGTCGCGGAAGACGTCCGTGTGGCCCGCCGTGCGCGGGTCCTTCGTCACGTCCGGGATGACGACGTCCCGGCCGACCTGCAGGTCGCGGAGGTACGTGCCGTAATCGGAAAAGCGGTACCGTCCCGCCCGCCCGGCGACGCCCGGCCGGCTCCAGTCGCGGCCGATATCGAGGTATTCCTGGGACGAATCGATGGCCCCGTAGGCGGCCCGGGCGAGGCCGAGGGTCCGGCCGGCGATCTCGGCCGCCGTGAACGCGATGGCGACGGGGTCCTGCAGGTCGCGCAGGCGGTCGCCGAGTTCGACGAGGGCGGATTGGCGCTCCTCGGCGCGCTTGCGCTCGGTGATGTCGATGGAGGCGCCGGGCAGCCGAAGCGGCGTGCCGTCGCCGTCGCGCACGAGACGCCCGCGCGCCAGCAGCCAGCGATGCGAACCGTCCGCCTGGCGGATGCGGTACTCGCAGGCGAAGTCGTCGCCGTCCGTCCCGGCCCCCGCGAGCATCCGGTCCAGTTCCGCCTGGAATGCCGGCAGGTCGTCGGGGTGGAAGTTGCGCACGTAGTCCCCGAGCGGCGCCCCCCGGGCGGCCCGGTCCTCGTCGACGGCGTAGATGCGCGCGAAATTGGCGTCGGCATAGACCGTGTCGGTGGCCAGATCCCAATCCCAGGTTCCGATCATGCCGGCGGCGTTGAGGGCCAGCGCCAGGCGCTCCTCGCTCCGGCGCAGGCGCGCCCCGTCGGCCTTGCGCTCGGTGACGTCGATGACGGTGAGGACGGCACCGCCGACCGCGCCGTCCTCGATGATGGGCGCGTTGGAGGTGACCACGTCGATGGGCGTGCCGTCCCGGCGGAAGAACACCGTCTCGCGGTGGCGCATGGCCGTGCCCGCCTCGAGGGCCCGCACCACCGGGCAGTCCTCGCGGGGGAACGGTCGGCCGTCGGCGTGGTGGTGATGGGCGGTCTCGTGGAGGTTGCGCCCGATCAGGCCGCCCTCCGGCCAGCCGAGCATCGCGGCGGCGGCGGGGTTGGCGAAGGTGATGGTGTCGTCGGCCGAGAGCCGGAACACCGCCTCGCTGAGATGGTCGGTGACGGTCTGGAGCAGGGCTGTCTGCTGGCGCAGGGCCTCGTCGGCCCGGCGCTGGGCGGTGCGGTCGCGCAGGATCTTGACGTAGCCCTCGTGGGCGCCGCCCTCGCCCTTGAGCGGCATCATCTCGCCCATGGCCCAGAAGCGCGAGCCGTCCTTGCGCAGGTGCCAGCGCTCGTCGTTGGCCCGGCCCATTTCGCGGGCCGTGCGCATCTCGCGGGCCGGTGTGTCGCTGGCCCTGTCCTCGGGCACGAAGATGCAGTCGGCCGGTTCGCCCAGCACTTCGACCTCGCTCCAGCCGAGGATGCGCGCCGCCCCGACGTTCCAGCTCGTGACGCGCCCGTCGAGATCCGTGGCGAGGATGCCGTAATCCACGGCGCTCTCGAGGATGGCCGCGTTGCGGCGCTCCCGCGCGCGCCGCTCCTTGAGGGCGCGGCGCAGCTCGAGCTGGGTCATGACCTGGCGGGCCAGGGTCGTCAGGACGAAGGCCTGTTCCGCGTCGAGGGTGCGCGGCCGGGTGTCGAGGACGCACAGGCTGCCGATGGCGACGCCCTCGGCGGTGACGAGGGGCATGCCCGCGTAGAACCGCACGAAGGGGGCGGCGGTGACGAGGGGGTTGTCCGCCGTGCGCGGGTCGCGGGTGGTGTCGGGAACCACGAAGAGGTCGCGCTGGCGCACGGTATGGGCACAGATGGATGCGGCCAGCGGCGGCTCGGGTCCGTCGAAGCCGATGGCGGCCTTGAACCATTGCCGGTCGGCCTCCACGAGGACGATGAGGGAGACCGGCATGCCGAGGGCCAGGGATGCCACTTTGGCGAGGTCGTCGAAGGCAGCTTCCTGGGGGGTGTCGAGGATGTCGTAGTGGGCGAGGGCGTTGCGGCGGGTTTGGGCGTCGCGCGAGACCGTGTCGTCGGACGAACTCATCGCACGTTCATCCGCGGGCGGCAGACCGCCCCCGTACGGGGCATCGCCCACGGACCGGCCCCGCGCGGGATGCTCGGAGCGCGCGAACAAACTTGCATCGGTCACCCCTCGCCGCCCGTCGATGGCGGCTTCCGCCACCCGTTCCTACGCGGGAACGCGGTGCGGGCACTAGCATACGGGGGAGTGTCCTGGATACAAACCGGCGGACGCGTGTCTCACCCGGCGCGCCTGTCTCAGCCCGGGGGCGCCGCGCCTTCCGCCTCGGCCCGGGCGCGGTGGAACACCGCGAGATGTCCGGGGCCGGGCGCTTCGCCGCGGGTGCGGGCGAAGGCGAGGCGGAACAGGTCCTCCGGGTCGCGCTCGGCCAGGCGCACGAGGTTCGGCCCCGCCGTGGCCTGAGTGTCCAGCCCCTCCGGCAGGGGCGCCACCCGCACATCGACGACCCGGACGGGGAAGCCGTCGGCGATCCGGTCGATCTCGGCGCGGTAGCCGGCGCCGAGGCCCTCGCGGGCGAGACGCACCTGCACGAAGGGCCATTCGTCCTGCGCCTGGGTGGCGCGGAGGCCGAGGTCGCGCACGAGGACCGTCAGGTGGTCGCCCAGCTCGCCGAGCCGCATGTCCCCGGAGGCCGGCAGGCGCAGGAAGGGCAGGGGGCGGGGAATGGGGATGAGTTCGATGCGCGTCGGCCCGTCGTCCAGGGTCACGAGGGTGACGGCGTGGGCATAGGGCTGCTCGGCGGCCGAGAGGGGGATCAGCGAGCCGGAGTAGCGCACGGTGTCGCGCCCGACGCGCTGCGCCTTGTGCAGGTGCCCGAGGGCGACGTAGTGCGCCGCCTCCGGAAACACGTCGGCCGGCACGGCATGGTCGCCCCCGACGAGGATGCGCCGCTCGGCCCCTTCCGATTCGAGGCCCCCGGCGACGTGCAGGTGCCCGGTGACCACGAGGGGCAGGCCGGAGAGGTGGGGGCGGGCCGCCGCGAACAGGTGTTCGTAGAGGGTCCGGACGGCGCCGACGATGGGCGAGCCGCCGCCCTCCGTCATCCGCTGCAGCGGGGGCAGGCAGGCCGCCGTGGGATAGGACACGGCGAGCACCTGCGCGGCGATCTCGCCGCCGCGCCGCAGGGGCACGAGGTGATGGCCGAGATCGATGGCGCCGTCGCGGCGGCGCACGTTGCCGACCACGTGGACGCCGATGGCCTCCAGGAGGGCGCGGGGCGCCTCCAGGCGCCCGGCGGCGTCGTGGTTGCCCGCCGTGATGACGATGGTCATGTCCGGGCGCGCCCGGTTCAGGCGCATCAGCACCTCGTAGAACAGGCGCTGGGATTCGCCCGACGGGTTCTGGCTGTCGAACACGTCGCCGGCCACCACCAGGGCATCGATCTCCCGCTCGACGACGATCCGTTCGAGATGGGCGAAGGCGCGGGCATGCTCGCGCACGCGGCCGTAGCCGCGCAGGGTCTGCCCGATATGCCAGTCGCCCGTATGCAGGACGCGGATCACGCACGAACTCCGGGGCGGGCCTCGGCCCGCACGCACGAGGAAGCGGGTTTTTGCCCGCATAATCTCAAGGCAGCGGGCTTCCGCCCGCGTGGTCGAGGGAAGCCTTGTAGCGCCGCCTGCGCACGGATTCGAGGGGCGGCGGGGATGCCGTCCCCACCTCGCCGCAGGTCGATGGCAGGCTCATCGACAGGTGGTCACGGTCTTCACCGTCCAGCCCTCGCCCGGTCGCCAGAGCTTGCGCCGGGTCTGGGCGCAGGCGAGGGGCTCCGGCTCGGCTGAGGTCCAGGCCGTGCTCGGCCCGTCCGGGCGGGCGGGGGCGGTGGG
>NZ_VRUZ01000014.1:0-68186 GCF_008039485.1 Methylobacterium sp. WL69
ATACGAGATTCGCCGGAGGTCACCTTCAAAATTCGCAAGCATAGACGTATCAAACATAATAAAGTCTCTTTAAAAAATGGATAGATTTGGTGGCTAGGCAATAGGCTTGCGGGAAATTGGTTCGGCAACCGGAACCCGGTCGAGAGCCCCTAACGGATCTCTTCCAGTAACCCGTTGAAATATAGCTTTTGAAGCAATTTTTCCACTAGGGGTAAGCCAGTACAATTTCCGCCGACGATCTGATTCGTCTGTTGTCGTCGCAATCCATCCCAAGTGAACTTCGAGATAGGTCAATACTTTAGATGTTTCTGACTTATCTTTAGCAATTTTGTCAGAGATTTCACCCCCTGATAAAAGACCAGAATGCATCGTGACCACTAACATGGCCTCCGTTTGCACGCCGCTCAATTCCGCGGTTATCTCTCGCGCGCGTTCGAATACCTGTTTCGCTTCTACAAATTCAGCTACGTAAGGGGGTCTGGCCACGGCGCATCATCAACTCCATGTCCGTCGGGATAGTCATACAGTTTCCATTCGTCAACCATTTTTTGGCGTGCTCGTTGTGTCTCGCACGACGGTCCTTTGCAAATCCGCAAAGCCCATGGTTCGACCAATCATACACTTAAGGTGAACAAGGACTTGGCCATCATAGTGTCATAGAACTGCTGCGATACCCAGCTCTCCGAGACGATTACCGAAACAGGCATGGCGCCCATCAAACCCGAACAACAAAGTTTTGTTATCCTGATTTTCGCTTTTTCGAGGATGTGATCAAAAACGGATTGGTGATCACTCGGCCGGTCGTGGGCGCTTCGGTAATCCGTAGAACGATCTCGTCGTGAGCAGGATCGAGAACTGTTTGGTGGTAATCGAGGCTATCTGTGAGAACATAGTCAACCGAATGTCTCTCTGGACCATCCCAAAAATACGCTTGACGTAAACGACATCGAGGGGCGAATAGAGGGTACCGGGATGGTCTGCGACACCCTTGAAGATCCGGATATCGCGCTCTTCGAGAACGTCATCGAGAACCGTATGAAGGTGACCGAGACGGCCCGCTCGAACATCCATGGCGAGCGTGTCACTCGGCGGTAAAGGTTGTCGAGGATCGTATCCTGACCGACGCAACCGAGTTCGAGAAGGTCGACGAGGTTGGTTGCCGAGGATAGTATCCTGACCGAGGACATCTCCGATCACCGCAGGACCGGCGTCCAACCGTACGACACTGAGCAAAAGGCCGTTTCCTTCAGCAGAGGGACGCCGAACAAGCCCCACCGCTCGCTCGCATGTGTTGGGTTAGCGTCAGCGTCACTGTTCGCCCAGCACCCACGTAGGAGCGTCGGGCGAACAGCGGTATACGAGGATAAGGCACGCCTCAAAAACGTGTTGACAACCTGAATCTCCCGTCTTAGAGCGATTTTGTCCGCGGCGGCAGCTCAATTTTCTGGGATGCCGCAACAAGCAGCGATCATACACTTTCGGTTCGACCTAACGGTGCGCCAGCATATTGGCGCGGCCGTGAAATTCTTTTGGAGATTTTATTAATGTCTATCAACCTTTCTCAAGCGGAAGCATTCCGCAGCAGGGCTCTTCATCCAAACACAGGCGAACACGAGGCGAGAACCGCTTCCATGATGTTCTGCAAGTGTCTGGCTTTATCGGATTTGAAGGAAAGTCCAATCCGCACGATTGCTATCGATCCTGCTGATCGCAGTGAGTTGGATTCGGTCAAGGAAATGCTCCGGCAAGCTCAGGACGATCTTAAGAAATCGAGGCAAGATTTTCTTGCTGAACAGGCGGCTCATTCCGCAGGTAGGCGCATGTGGGAGGCGCACTGCGTAGGGTTCAAAGAGATTGGAGAACGCGCGATTCGGCTTCTCGCCGAGAATGAGCAGTTGCGTGCAGAGGCGGCAAAACAAGACGAAGTAGGCGGCTCCTCCGATACCGGAACCAAGTTCGTCTCATTCGAAAGCGTCTCGGTTAGAGCCGAGCGCACGTTTAGTCGCAAACGGTGGATGTCGGCGTTCGCGTTCAACGTCGGACTATCGATCCACGAACTGCGCGCTTGGAAAACCGTGGGCATTTTCCCTGCGGCCCTGGCGATGAAGCTCGAACATCTGACGGAAGATCAGACTAAACCTGCATCGCGTCAGACTTGGACGACGGAGGAAAGTGCGCGTCTCAAAGCCGTTCTGGCTGAGGGAGCGACAAACCTCGTCGCCGCGGCGAAACTCTCGGCAGAATTCGGACGCCCTCTACACGAAACGAGCATTGTCGGGGCTAGGCGTCGAATTCGACAGATGGAACTCGACGATGCGAGTCAGAAAGATTCGATAGATCCCGAACCCAGCAACGGTAGGCGCAGCGCATCTCGAACTGGCACGCCTAATCTTGCCCGTAAAGATCTCAGGCAACGCGTCAACCCCAAATCCGCCCAGAAAACTTCGTCCGATGCCTGTTTGAGATCGGCTGAGGAAGAAAACTCGATTGTTCGTTCACGAGAGCAAATCTGCAACTTCATAAAGCTGCGAGGAGATGTATTGCATCGATGAGCGAAGCGAAGCGGTGAATTACATCTCCGTAGCCCGTGGATCTGGAGGCAGCGCCGAACAGGTCCGCGCACTGAGCATACATTCCGATGTATCTCAAAGTATGTGTGTGCTAAATCCCAGTCTTATTGATCTGGCTTGGTGGCGAGGGAGAAGTCATTTTGAATTCGACAACGACATCTTGATCGCTAAGACCGCAATCAGTGCGCGGACGCCTTCGGCTTTGCCTACGGGTCCACGAGACAACGCGTACTGACTGAGTGTTCCAGTTCGCTCTGCTCACTGACTCACTCAGTTCTGCATCGCGTTGTCGCTTCGTAAATTCGAATGAGTTCAGACCTCGCTCGACCTTGAAACAAATTTACAAAAAATATGTCCGATATCTTATTATAAGACAGGCAGCGGACATATTTTAGCTCCGAGTGAAACATCAATTCAAATGGAACCTATTCATATCAAGATTTTAACTGGTCCACCCGGTAGTGGGAAGTCTTACAGCCTTATGGAAGAAATCGCGGCGTCGCCTCGCAACGTGTTGTGGGCGTCAGCGCGCACCGATCTGTGTGACGAACAGGCAGAGGACTTGCATAAGCTTGTCATAGAGCACGGACGGCAGATGAATGTCATGGCGGTGCATTCTGCGCAACCAAAAGAAAAAGGGTCGGTTTCGAGAAGAATTTCGGCTGCGCTCGAAAATTACGTTGGATACGCTAATACCGCGCTGATGATAACCCACGAGTCTCTATTTCGCATCGAAACTCGTCTTCTTGAAAGATGGCATGTCGTGATTGACGAGGTTCCAACTGGATGCGTTTCGTCCGGAAGGTTCTCAGCTCCAGTAACCTGGAAATCACTTGAGTTTTACTACGATCTCCTCCCTACGAGCGTTGGCAACCGTTACCTAGTTCGGTGTCGAGATGGCATCGACCAGATCACCGCTAGTATGATTTCAGCAGAAGCCAGTGAAGTTTCCATGTTTCACAAGTTGGCGTCGAATCGAAACCGAAAAATCTTCGTCGATATTGCATCTTGGGAGGATGCAAAAAGCTTAACAGCGCCTGTAAAATGGTGGTCGGTCTGGACACCTGTAGAAATCCACAATGCCGCATCTATCGCAATTGCCGGATCAGGGTATTTCAAAAGTCTGATCTGCCGTGCCTCCGAGAAACTCGGCGTAGACATCGTCTATGAAACAATCAAAAAATGCGGTGGGTCCTTTCGGTCGAAACAAAAATGGTCGATTCATTACTACACTCGCCACACCGGCTCAACAATTTACTGGCAAGAGCCTGACGGACGGAAAGGTCTGGCGAAAATTTCGCAGCATTTGGAGAGCATTGGCTTCGAGGGATATTGGGCTAGCAATTCCGACATTGAAAACTTTTTCTTTGGTCGATTAGACGGTGTTCATTGCTTGCCAAAGCAAGCCTGCACCAATTCGCTTCGACATCATGAGTCGTGCGCATACATTTATTCCAACAAAGCGCAAGATTCTGATGCGCCAATAATGGAAATTCTAGATATTGATTCTGAAGATGTTTTGGCCTCGCGCGAACATGAGGATATTATCCAATTCGTTATGCGTGGGAAGGCTAGAGAATCAACGTATGATGGCCATTATAACGTCTACCTCTACAGCCTCGATCAGGCAGAAATGTTGAAGGATTATCTGGAGGATAATTGCTTAGCAGGCGAGGTCAATCTCATCGCTGAAGAAAATGCGGGGTTGATTGATGTTATAAGACCGAGGAAGAAAGCGGAAATCAGTCTTGTGTCTCGCAGAATAAGCCAGGAGGAACTGACAGTGGAGCGGAGAAAAAAAGACGCGGTACGCAAGCATGCCGCCCGGGAACGTTCGAGAGCAGCGGCGATTATGGAAGGTAATTACAAGCCTCCCGGAAGACCGCGGAAGTCGCTGTGAAGGTTCAAAGAGCTTGTTTCTTGATACAAACACAGCGGAATCGCCAGGGTAACGTATCGATAACCGCTGAAAGAGGCTCCATAAGCAGCCCCGCCGCCCGATCTGATCACGGGCCGGCGGGGAGGATCGTCCATCTCACGCTGAGCCGGTACGCAACTTGGCTTAACGCCAGGATGGAAGGTGCCGGTTAGCCTCGGCTCAACGCGCCGGCCGGGGCCGATCCCGAAACGGGATCACGCGGGCTGCGGCCGGGCGAGCAGGACAGCGGTGCGGGGCGGCCCGCTTTTCCATCCATACCCTCTAAACCGCCTTCGTCCGGTCCGCCTTCACCCAAAATCCCCACTGCCCAACGCCTGAAGCAACTCCCGCCCGGCCGGCGTGAGGAAGTGCCCCATCTCCCCAGGCCTTGCCGCGTGCCACCGGGCCTGTCGTTCTTCGACGTAGCCGAGTTCGATCAGGGCCGGCATGGAGGACGGGTGGGCTGAGAGCCGGAGCCCGCGCGGATGAAGGGCGACGGCGCGCAGGGCTAACAGCGCTCGGGCTTTAATGGGCTGGGCCGTCACACAGTCTCCGGTCGGGCGATGAGACGCCGCCATGTGTCCGAAGTCGCCCCGAACAGGCATTCGCCACCGGCAACGACCTTGCTGCGCTAGTCGATGACAGCTTCACCGCCGCTTTCCGTAGGGTCGCCGCCAGGGATTTGCTTCCTTCAGCATCCAGAACCCAATGCGGACATAGGCGAGCCACACCAGCAGGTGGCGGCGCACGCCAGTCGGGGCGTTGTCATCAGACATGTCGGCATTTCCGAACAGCGCCCCTCGCGCCGGTTTTCCTGGTACGTACGTACTGGTAAAAATCGGGGGCGATAGCCGTGCGGGCCTCACATCTCCGTGCGGGGTGACTCATGCCGCCCTCTCGTTCGTCATCCGTTGGGGCCACCGAACAGATCCCCATCCGCGCGCCTGCGGAACAACGTCCGCCACCGCCTGCGCTTGTGCTCGGGCCGGTCGTGGTTGATGTGACAGCGCTGGCAGAGGGCAACGAGGTTGGCGTCGGCGTTGTTAGCGGTGTCGTGGTCGCGATGCGCGGCGGCCAGAACTACCTTCGTGCGCCGTAGGCCCTCAAGCTCGTCCAGGCGGGGCAGGACGGCCACGGAGCGTCCCCGCCCGTCTCGCCATGCTCCACAGGCTGCGTCCCACCAGCGGCCATCCCTGAGGCAGTAGACGAAGCGCTTATGCGGGCGCCCGCATCCCTCACATGCCCCGCCGGCCCGGCGGAACCGGATCACGTCCGAGAGTTGGGGCCAGTCGATGGGATAATAGTAGCGGTGCTCGCGCCGGATCGGCATCGCGGGTCTCGGATACGGGCCTTGCACCGCTTACCACCCGAGAGCCATCTTGAACCAGAGTCATCGCACCGTCATGACTGCATCATGATCAAATCCGAATTGATCCTCCGCGTCGCCGAGGAGAACCCCCACCTCTCCGAAGCCAACATCGAGCGAATCGTGAACACGATCCTCGGTCGGATCTCGGATGCGCTGATAGCCGGCGACCGGGTGGAGCTACGCGGTCTCGGCGCGTTCACGGTGAAGGAGCGCAGTCCGCGCATTGCCAGGAACCCAAGGACCGGCGAGGCGGTGAAGATGGGCACGAGGCGCCTGCCGGTGTTCAAGACCGGAACGGTGATGCAACGCCGCCTGAACACCTCGGAGGTCGTCACGGGCGTGGAGTTGGACGCCGAGGTCGAACGGCTGTTGCGGACCTCGTGAGGCGATCCTAGTTCCCACGACGCTGCGCGAGCGCGCGACCAATCCCTGATAGTAGGGCCTCTGTGAGATATCGGAGGTCTGATCGGTCACTTCGCTTGATCGCAGCATGTGCCTCGATACAGTGATCAGCAGCAGTGATTAGAGGATCATCCTGGATCTGAGGAAGCGATGCAGCCGGGATGAAGGATTTGGCATGGGTATCGGTGGTATCGATATAGGCGCCTGATCCCTGCATCATTCCAGCATGGTCTGGAACAAGCGTTCCTCGGTTCAGAACCCAGCGAACATCACCCGTAGCAGTCAGAACCCGAAACTCAGCAGAGAACGGCCCACCAGTCTGCCGCACCCGCCTGATTCGCTCAAATACCCACGGCCGATCCTCAGGATGCGTACGTGCCAATGCCGCTTCGACAGGAAGCGGCTTGCCGGCGAGACTGACATTTCCAGCAAGCAAGGATGCTGCGCCTTCATCAAGGATCGATAGGCCAGCAGCGACGTTGGTATTCCACGTACCCACAAAACCAGCAGCCATCAGTGCTGGACCCGCCGTGTCACGCAGGATCATATGGCCCTCCCGGCGGCAATCCCATTATTTTTGATCACACAATTCGGGGGCAATCAGCTCGTCTCGTTTGATATGGAAAATTATCGTTCTGTGCGGTATAGCGCAAAAAGGTTCTTTATGGCGAGCGATGATGAATTCAGGGACTGCTCTGACCACTCGACTGATCGCGCACGCCAAATCGCTCAAATTCTCGGCTGCCCATTAGAGGCACTTTCAGGCCCGACTTTCTCGTGGTTCGACCAAACTGGTGAGCTACTGCGGATTTGGTCCACTATCGCGCATGAGCAGGACCGTAAGAAAGTGCTGAGTTTCGTTCGTATGATCGCAGATCAAGCCGCCGATCAGCAGGGGACCTGACACTTCAGTAAATCCCTGCAATGGGTGTTACCCCTGATGCTCGCCAGCGGCGGCTCGCGTCGTGCCCCATACGACGTGAGGCTCTTCGGAAGCCCGTATCACCACCGTCGCAACGCTCGCATCCATCTCATCCCGAATGACTGCGACCGCATGCGGATTGGCCTGAGCCTGATTGGATTGGGCCAGCATGACCTGAGCCTTCCCTTTGGCCAGCGCCACAGCAATGTCTGCCGTGTCCGTAACAGTACCTACGTCGTCCCATTCGGACAGGCTGTCGGCATGAACGTCGATGAAAAATCGTGGCAACGGGCTACCCTCGGCGAAAGGCGTGATCGCCCAGCGAAATAACCGGAGGGGCATAGTTTCAATGCGTACGGAGCCGTACGGTTTCATACGATCAGATTATTTGCTCAATTTCAGTCAATCGCTGGAAAATGCTCAATGAGCCGCAGCCCGTCCCAGAGTTCTACGGCGTGGTCATCGACCATCGCCTTTGCGGCTTCCATGGCGTGGGCATCGTCATCGACAACGATGCGAAGAACGCTCGCCACCGCACCATCCTTCTCCAAAAGGATCACCCGATAAACGGGGGCGGGGGGCTCACTTAGCGAGTCTGTGCGTGGGTGATTGGTGTCTAGCATGAGCAAGCCCTCAACGTCAGGCGGGAGCGCACGCTTCACTCAGTCACCGGGACCCGTTCTGGACCTGATGATGTCCGAACTTAGCACCTGCGTTCGGCGTCGTACATCGGTAGGCCGCCCCTCAAACCAAGGCGCTACCGGGCGGCAGATCGTTTTGGTTACGAGACTGAAACGCGTCCCAGTAGTAGAACCCCGCCGCGAGTTCCGGGGTGATCATGAATGGCGCCGATCCCTGAACCTTTGAGGCCGCGAAATCCGGCCCGAACTCCATCATGAGGCTATTCGGAGCGTCCTTCCCGGATACCGTGATGTAGGTGCGCGCCAGACCGTTCGAGCAGGTCAGCGTGAAAGGGTAGACGGCTCGCGCCTTGCCCTTGGACAGGATGATGGTGCCACCGGCCTCGGTCGTGAACCGTATCTCGTTCGTCGTCGTCGTGGTGCCGCGATAGATGCCGAGCCGGTCCGGGCATTCGACGGCTTGCACGGGGTTCACAACGAGGTCGCCCGTGTCGAAGACGAGATCACCCCTGCCACCGCGACCACCCTCGCGGGGCTTCGGTTGCAGGCAGAGATCGCTTTATCTTGCATTGATGAAACGGACGCGGTGGTCCTCGTCTGGAGTGTCGTTAGTGGTGTTCGGACCGTGGCGGCCAGAGCGATGAGCAACGTTCACACCTACACCCCTCGCCGGCCCGCCCCGGCGCCCAGACCCCGGTTGTCGTTCAACGACACGGAGACCCGCCAGCGGATCGAAGAGGCCGCGCAATCCGCCCTCGATACCGCTGAGCGCCTGATCGCGCTGCTCGATCATCTCGAAACCGACCCTGACCGAGAGGAGGGCGGCGACGCTGAGCCGTCCCTTGGTGCCCCGGAACACCACGCTTCGCAGATCGCGTGGCTTCGCGGCACGCCCTTCGACCATGAAGGGAATTCATCTGAACACTGGCAAACCCGATCCAATGAGCGCCAGCCCGGCAATGATTAATATTCCCCCTATCACCTCAAATACCTTTTGCCGTTTTGGATCATCTCCCGCGGGGTAGATCAGAATTAATCCCAAGAAGACACATAAAACACTTACGATAACCACTGTTAGCGCCCCCGCCGGCTTCTTCCTGAGAAGCAAAGCAAGGATTTCTCCAAATGAAGACTGCGATTACCATGCGCGCCACACTGGCGCTCGGCTTCCCCTCGTCCATCGCCCTCGGCCTCGGCCGGATGCGTCGTCTCCATCGAGTGCTACTGGCCCGCGCCGGCCACGAGGCGGGACGCGGCAACGTCATCACCGCCGCGATCCTTCTCGCTGTCTACATGGCCTCGTGATGCGCACCGCCCCCGCCATCCGCCAGCACCAGACGCTCCCCACGCTCAAGGATCTCGTGGCCCTCCTTGGCGTCAGCCTCGATGCGTGGCGGCTGCGCCAGATCAATGCCGGTCTGCAACGCGCCATTGCGCGCGACGATGCCCCTGCCGTGGCGCGTTGCATCACCACGGCAGCAGGACGAGGCGCAGATCTCGCGCGCATCATGGACCAGTCAGGGTACAGCGATCCGAGGACGGTGGTGTAATACATTCGCAGGGCGAACGGCTTCAAAGATTACAGCGGGAGCGGGTTTCTGCAGGCGAAAGTCTAAACGAGCCCGGCTGAGTTTCCTTGTCCGTTTCGTATCCGGAAATGGAATGACAAGGGAGAAACGCAGCAGCCAACTTCGTGACGCCTCCAAGAGGAAAGAACGTTAAACCTCATAGTGATACAGCCACATGCAGCGGCGAACGCGCGCGTCAATGGGGTTTTTCATATGATCGGCGCGCCGAGATTTCCAGATCTCTCAGCAATCGTCGTTGATGAAAGCCTCTACGTTCGCCGTATCGTTCGCGATATGCTGCAGCGTACCGGCATCAGACGGATACAGGAGGCAATCGATGGGGCTGAAGCACTTGGCTGTATGGCCGAGTCTCGACCCGATCTAGTAATATTGGATTGGGATCTAGATATTCTTTCAGGCGAAGAAGTCATCCGCCTCATCCGAAACGCAGATACCTCTCCAGCTCCAACTGTACCCCTAATCCTAATGATGGCTCAGCCACGTAAGGACAGAGTCGAGCGCGCTGTCCGCATGGGCGTCAACGAGGTCATCGCCAAACCGTTCTCCCCTAAGACGCTGTGGTCCCGCCTCGACGAGGTAATCAACCGGCCAAGGCCATACGAGAGTGCCAAAGGCTTGCTACGTCCCAAACCCAGGCAGTTCGCCGGTGCAATGGCTTTCTAGGGCGACCAGTGCAGGCCCGCTTCGGTCGCATCTACGGCAAAGCACGCCTAAGGTCGGTGGCCGATCTCCCCTTCGCAGCGTCGCGAACGATCTGAAGGCATCGGAGGCGTTCCTGCTGGTCCTTGATGCAGGTGAAGGCTTCGAGAAGATCGAGGCGCTCGCGAGCCAGTACGGGGTCGAAAGCGTCCTTCGGAGGGTGTTCCCTCACCGCAGACTCGGAGGGGCATGACGCCTTGGAAAATTCATCAGGCGAAATGCCAAGCTGTTGAGCGATCTGCTCTAGCAGGCTCCGGCTGCGGCTTAGGGTGATGCTATCGATCTCAGAGTTCGTTTCTGTGTCGGAGAGCAGGGATGCAGCCCCCTCCGTGGGGGTCAGTTTGCGGCCCATGGCCGATCCTTCACAATATGTGCCGCACGGCGGCATCTCGTAGCGCGCACCATTGGGTTGGATACGGAAGCGTGGCCATATAATGGCTATTTTGTTTCTGAGCTTAGCGCCAACTACCTAGCCGTAAAAAAACCTCACGCATCCGTGAGAAGGCGGTCTGGTAAAATCCGGAGGTGGTAGTGGGACGGGGCGAAACTGATGCTGCGAATGCATCGCAGATCATGTTGCAGGATACCATCGACAGACTCGACGTGATTGGCCGATGGGATTGGGACATCGGCAATGATCGCGTCTACGCGGATGCGACGGTCGCCCTTCTCTTCAGCGTCGATCCAGCTTTGGCTGAAGCCGGCACTCCCATCGTCCACTTTTTGAACGGCATGCATTCCGAGGATCGCGAGGAAACCGTTCGGTTGATCACTCGATGTGCCGAAGGGGGGCGTTCCTATCTAGCTGAGTACAGAGTCATTTCAGCCGATGGCAACACGCGATTGCTGCTCGCACGGGGCCACTTCACCCTGGATCAAGATGGTGTCCCCAAACGGGGTAATGGTATCCTAATTGACGTTACCCAGAAGCGAATCGAAGAAGTAGAGCACGCTTCGGGGGCAGTCCTGCATTCAGATCACCCACTCAACCGCGCGGCCGAGCACTGCTTGGCTGCCCACAAAGCCCTTAACGAGATGCCGAAATCGGTTTTACATCATATGAGCGCTACGCTCCTGATGGAAATCGGGCGTCAAATCGTGAGCTTCGACAGAGCCGAGTATCTCAGAAAACTGAACTAACCCGTAAAACACGAAATTACGGCTTTGGCGGCGGCCTCCGGAATGATCCGGAGGTGTCCGGACTTTGTTTGCTCGGAGAACGCCTACAGTTCACCGGCATGAGCGCGGTTTCCTCACCGAGAGGTCCACCGAGCACCATGAAGACCCCATTCATCCGCGCACGCTCGCCTTTCAGGGAGCGGACCTTTGGATTGATTTGATTGATGCGGTCTGGCGTCGCTTCCGCAGAGATCCCGGAATTCGCCGGCATGCCGAAGCGGCTGTACGTCTGCGCGATGACATACCTGCGCCCGCTGCCCTCAATGAGGATTTTGACGTAGCCGTCCGGCTTGAAATCGTTCACCTCAGGGCCGTGCAAACGCCAGAAGCGGCTCTCAACCTTCAGGACATGGAAACGACGCGCTCCAGGGCTCCCCGGCGCGTCGGTTGTCAGTTCTAGACCGTCCAGCCTGCATCCGAGGACCGGATCAGCGACTGCTGCACATACGGCCAAACCTGCTCCAACTAATCCGATCCAAACGGCGCGCACGTCGTTGCTCCGCTGTTGGGAGATTGAGGGAGGGTTAACGGCCTATAAACGAATTGGTAGGCATTTCGAAATTCAGAAGCTCTGGTGCGCCCGAGCCACACATCGAAAGGGCCTGAGACATGATCACAGTGACCTTCATCGGCATGTTAGCCGCTGCCCTGACTGCTGCGGCAGTCGGCGCGATCAGCGATCCAAGCGCCAGATAGGTCGCCCACACCGAGGCGGCGGAATTTCGGTGGGTAGATCAGGCACTCCACGCTATCGCTGTAGCCCTCGGCGTACTGCGGGGGCAGGGCCAAGTGATGACCCGCGACGTAAGCGAACACGTCGGCTTCCGACCATGAGACGAGGGGCATCACCACATCGACGGTGGTAGGAAGGTTCGACCTGAGGCCCGGAACGCCGCCGGAAAGACACACGCTCACGAGGAGGGTCGGGATGCCGGGCACGGGTCCGATCCTGAGGATCGGCTGCGCATAGCAGTCGGCAAAGAATCGTGAGGCAGCAGGAATGCCACGGCAGAGGACTCAGCGAGTGTTATCCCCTGACCTTCCAAATCGCTCTGCCTCTGGCTTGGCGGGACCCCTCGTGCACCGCCGCAACATGGTTAACGGTGTGTTGCCGTTCGCATCCTGTTCCGGTTGTGGAAAACTCCAGAAACAGTCAGTTTGCCCTTGAAGCGGGGCACATCATGCACATTCGAGCCGGGGAACGGCTGCGTCTCACACTGTGGGGCGCGGGGAGCCGTGCTATGGTCAGTCTCAACACCTACGGCGTGACCCAGCCCGCTTTTGAGGGCCTGGACCCGGCCGAGGATGGGTTCACATACGACGTGACCTCGTGGCTGCACGATGGGATCAACACCCTCACGGTGGTGCTCATCGGACAGCCGGAAGACGCGCCGTTCCGGATGGCCATCGCACACGCCGATCACCCGGAGCACGTTCTCGACGAGGCTGATTTCCTGCCCTTGGCGACGCCATGGCGCCTATGGACATTACGCGTCGAACGAGCGCCCGCGGTGGTGCGCGCAATCGCAGGCTTCGCCCTCACCCATCCGGAACGGGCGTTGGGCGTTCAGAGCGAGCCCGGTCCGTCAGGGCGCGGCATATCCTTGCGCACCGACCAGATCATGGCGCCCGTGTCGCTCGTTAGAATCGATACGCCGGACCACCCCTCCAGCGCGGCTTCAGCCAGAAATGTCCCCTGAGCGATAGCCTGCTCGGCAGAGGTGGCCTCGACCCAGGCATGCTGGGTTTCAATCGGACCTTGGCCTTTCAGCGGACGACGCAAGGTCCGTAGCTGGAAACGCCCCATGGCAGACAAGCCTACGGATTGTAGCATCTGCGATTGGTAAAACTCATTCAGGCTCAGTCACATACCCGAAACGAGCTCCGCTGAAGCCCTCCACAGCGGATATCCGAGTTATCCCCAGAATTAACAGGGCCGTCGCGATCTTATCGCTTGACGGCAGAACGGTGTGGACCTTTCCGCACGTTGCACGTTTGGTTTCTGTAACAGAAATCAAACGGATCAGTCGCCATGTCCACGACGACCCCAAGGGGCGGCGCGCGCCCAAATGCAGGCCGTCGAAAGAGCGAGCCGACCAAGGTCGTGCGCCTGCCGGTGGAGATCGCGGACTTGGCGCGCCGGATCGCGGCGCGTGGCGGCACCTCCGGTGGCATTGCCGCCTTCCTGAAGCTGGACGGCACCTCGACGGCCGAGGTGCCGTATGTGACGGCGTCCGTGGCTTGCGGCTTCCCATCCCCGGCCGAGGACAGCCTTGAGAGCCCGCTGGATTTCAACGAGCTGGTGGGCGCGCGGCTGCCATCGGTGTTCGCCGTGGGTGTGGCTGGCGAAAGCATGCTCGGGGCCGGCCTCTACCCCGGCGATGTGGCCGTGGTGGACAAGGCGAAAACGCCCACGCATGGCTGCATCGTCGTTGCCTGCCTCAACGGCGAGTTCACGATGAAGCGCTTCCTGAAGAAGCGCGGCCGGGTCGTCCTCCACCCCGAGAACCTTGCCTTCCCAGACATCGAGGTGCCCGACGAGGCCGAGTTCGAGGTGTGGGGCGTCGTCACGCATTCGTTCCGTCGCTTCTAGGCCATGGGCGCACCCATCGCCCTCGTGGACTGCAACAACTTCTACGCCTCGTGCGAACGGCTGTTTCAGCCGGCGCTGCGCGGTAAGCCGGTGGTGGTGCTGTCCAACAATGATGGATGCGTCATAGCGCGGTCGAACGAGGCCAAAGCCCTCGGGATCAAGATGGGCGACGCCTGGCACCTGCGCCGCGACGAGTTCGAGCGCTGGGGCGTTCAGGTCCGTAGCTCGAACTACACCCTCTACGGCGACCTCTCGGCGCGTGTGATGCGGGTGCTCAGCGATTTCACCCCCGATCTGGAGGTGTACAGCATTGACGAGGCGTTCCTCGGCCTCACCGGCTTTGCCGATCCGGAGACCCATGCCCGTCGGTTGCGGGAAACGGTCGGCCTCAACACCGGCATCCCGGTGTGCGTCGGCATCGGCCCGACTAAGACCCTCGCCAAGGTCGCCAACCGCACCGCGAAGAAAGAGCCCGGCTCCGGGGGCGTCTGCTACCTCGTCGACGAGGCCGCTCAGACGGCGGCCCTCGCCCGGCTGGATCTCGGCGATGTCTGGGGCATCGGGCACCGCCTCCAGCACCATCTTGCGGGCATGGGGATCACGACCCCGCTTCACCTCCGGGAGGCCTGCCCAACGATGATCCGCCGGCGGTTCAACGTGGTGGTGCAGCGGACCGTGATGGAGCTTCAGGGAATCCCCTGCATCGACCTCGAACACGGGAGCCCCGATGCCAAGACCATCTGCACGTCGCGCAGCTTCGGCCGGGCCGTGGAGGGCTTCGACGAGTTGGCCGAGGCGCTGACCGCCTACACCTCCTACGCGGCCCAGAAGCTGCGCCGGCAGGGCCTCGCCACGGCCTCGATCACCGTCATGCTGACCACCAACCGGCATAAGCCCGAGGATGCCCAGTACCACGCCACAAGGTCCGTTCGGCTCACCATTGGCACTAGCGACACCGCTCGGTTGATCCGAGCTGCTCTCTGGGGACTGAAGGGCATCTATCGACCGGGCTTTCGCTACAAGAAGTGCGGCATCCTCCTGCTCGACCTCCACCCGGCCGCCACCGTGCAGGGCTCACTGTTCCTCCAGCCGGATCAGCCCCGGCGCGTGCAACTCATGGCCACCGTGGACGCCCTGAATGCTCGATACGGCAAAGACCGGGTGCGCTACGCGGCATCCGGCATGGACCGCCCCTGGAAGCTCCGGGCCGAGCACCTTTCGCAGCGGTACACGACCCGGTGGGGCGAGCTGTTGAGCGTGTGAGAAGCGCACCCTGATCATCATAGGTAGGCGGTAGGACCCCGCCTACCGCCACCATCGGCGTCAAGCAGCGACAGCCTTACGCGGACGCCCTGCACGTTTCGGCTTCTCATCAGCCGGCGCCTCAGCAGCCGTTTCTTCGGGTTGGGGAGCCTCAACGGCTTTACCAGTCCCTTTTCGCTGCTGTCCGAGGCCAAGAGCGCGAGCGAGTTCGGAGCGCTGCGCCGAATAGCCGGCAGCGACCATCGGATAATCGGCAGGCAGGCCATGCTTTGCGCGGTAGGCCTCTGGGGTCAGACCACGGATCGTAAGGTGCCGGCGTAGGGTCTTGTAGGGCTTGCCATCCTCGAAGCTGATTAGCGCGTCCGGTGAGATCGACTTCTTGATCTGCGCAGGTGTAGCCTTCTCAGCCTCATCACCTTTTGAAGGGGCGGACCCGCCTGCCGCGAGGTCAATGATGGCCGCGTGCACACTGGCCAACAGCTTGCCAAGCTCGCTCCCGGGAATGGAGTTGTTGGACACAAAAGCTGAGACGATATCGGCGCTCAACTCAACATAATTAACTGCTTGGGTCTTTTCGTTATCGGACATTTCACTTCTTCCGTGCTGGGCAATGATACGAGTTTAACACCCGCACTTACGAAAATATCAATAGGAATTTCCATCAAAAATAACTTCCTAGCTGATTTAAGCCATTTACTGTCCGGAACTGACCGTCATCGGGGGTCGGCTTCGGCATCATCGTCCAAGGGCTCGGTACATCGCCTTAATCCGCGACTGCGCGTGTGCGTTAGCACGTCTAAAATGGAAGAGGCTCCCCATATTAGGTTCAGACAGAGAGAAAAGACCTGAACCCAGGTCAGTCCTGTTAAGGAGCTCATAGAACAGCCATTATGACCCGTATCTCCACCGCAATTGCAGCTCCTATCCTTGGCGTTGCTTCGATCTCGTCCACAATGGCCTCTGAGCGTCCGTCCCGCTACACCTCGTTTGGGTCTCAGGTTGAGACCACGGGTTCAATCTACGCTGCGCCGGAGGCTCGCTCACCGTTCAATTGCCCGATGAGTTCGGCCGCCGAGGGCAACGCCAACCAGCAGAACTTTCCCGTGATGCAGTACGGCCAGACTTCCGGCGGAAACCGCTGCTAAAGGGCGTGAGGAAGGGTTTCTCGATGGCGTTGACCGGGTTCTCGTATCTTATGGCCGGCGTCTTCGTAGCCGGCCTGATCTACACCATCGTTGGCGCGGGCCAGGCAATGATGGGCCTGTAGAGCCGCAGCCGTAGCGACATTAAGGATGACACGACGGCGGGGCGAAAGCCTCGCCGTTTTTCGTGTCGGCCGCAGCGCGCAGTGATCCTACAGCGTTCAGTTTAGCTCCAAAACCTCATTGATAGAATCGATACTGGCTATCGATCTGATCTGTTTGAATGATGGTGCAGTGCGAAGCATATTCCTCTCATGAAACGGGGTAGGCCCCGGCCCATCAGAGGAATCGACATCATGACCGTTCGTACCTTCGTCCTCGCCGCCCTGGCGTCCGTCACCCTGGTGGGCAGCGCGATGGCGGATGAGCGCATCAACATTACGCCGACACTCTATCGCGAGCAGGCGCGTTTCACCGCCGCGGTGCGCCCGGCCTCCGAGCTGACCACTACGCCCTCGCTCACCCCGCGGGCACCCGCGGCCCGTCGCGTCGTCGCTGACGCATCGGCCCGCTAGGCCGGCTTAACGCCCCTCGGTGTCGGGGTGATCGAGTCATAGCGCAGCGGCGGGGTGAAAGCTCCGCCGTTTGACGTTGGGCTATCAGACCTCATCCACGATCAAGAGGCCCAACCGGCGGCCGATGTCAGCCGCTACGATCCCACCCGCTGCAAGCGCCTGAGGGCAGTCGGCATACGCTGGGATGGATCGCAGAACCAGCGTTCGACTGGGGAGGCGGTGGATCGCCCATGCCTATTCGATCTCCAGCCCATCTGTCGCCTCGGCCCTGAGGAAGAGGGCATGGGTCCCTCTACGAACGTCCGCGATGGGTGGATTTCCGACGTTCCGCTATCGAGTAGCGCGGCATTAAAGCAGACATCGCTTTGTTGCCTGCTCTAGACCCTGCTTGAACGTTTGAGCTTGCATCGTCCATCGACCGAAACAGATGGGAAAGCAACCACTTGGCCGCGACGCTCGGTCGAGGCACCAACCCAACCCAAGCGCCGGACCAAACTGGAATCCTTTGCACCTTCGGTATCTCTAACATCCGGAATTTAGTTTAATAAAATCTTTATTAACTATAAATATTCTTGCAATAGTATCGCCGGCTCTTATATGGACGGCTCCTGTCGGTCGAATTGCTATAGAAAATCCCGTTTTGCTCATTCTACTCAATATTTTTGAACTAATTATTCCCTGAACTACGTCTAAACCTTCAAATTCGGCGCCTTGGATCCAAACGTATAAGCCGGTGTCGAGTATAATATCAAATCCAAGACGCCATTCGATTGTGCCTTCGCCATTTGGCAGGAACATGGGCTCCCAGTGATCGTCTACTTTGAAATCAAACAAACGAAGGCCGGATTTTGATTTAAGCCCTATAAACGATTCGCCTCGTCGCCAGACTTCTGCTAAACCTAAAGTCGACATAGTGTTTTCTAGTTCGGAGTCAATGCACTTGAACTGCACGTCATCGATTGGACTAAGTGACACATCAATTGGAGATATAACTGACCAACCTATGGAAGATACGAGCGCAACCGGGGCGCAGTTCGAAGATTTCCGGCCGTTTGCTAGCCACTTGAATTCTTCCTCTGGTATTTCGACCTCTGTTTTGGGCACCATACGCCTCGGGCAGATTGCCCAAGGAAACTTGATATGGAATTGTGTCATAACAAATCTCTATGGCACAACGAATATAGATACGCTGCATGGACCAGCGCCTACACTAATGTCAGAAATTTGAGGTTGCGGATTTGTAAATGCTGCAACAGGCATCGCGGCAAATTGGATCGCTGCAACCGAGTTTGGCTGCCGCCCTGTGGCCATGGTTCTTGCAAATGAGGATGAAAATATAGTTTGCAGTCCTGCATCGTAAATGAGCCCTCTGGGGCCGGGTCCTGCAGGAATTCTGTTTTCTAACGAATTTGATTGAAGATTGATGACGGCAATTTCACTTGTATCTTCTATAGAGACGAAAGCGACGTTACTGTCGGGTGTAAAAGCTGTTCCTCTTGCTCCCTTGTTCGCAACGTCAATATTCGATATTATCTTATCAGTGGATGTATCAATTATTGATATATAATTTGCTTGGTTGTTGGCAGAAATTACCCGCTCACCGTTTGGTGAAACAGCAGCACTATAAGGAGACGCGCCCTTTCCGAGATATATCCGT
This sequence comes from Methylobacterium sp. WL69, assembly GCF_008039485.1. NCBI lineage: Bacteria > Pseudomonadati > Pseudomonadota > Alphaproteobacteria > Hyphomicrobiales > Methylobacteriaceae > Methylobacterium > Methylobacterium sp. WL69. The sequence continues at coordinate 18,520 of NZ_VRUZ01000014.1, forward strand.
TCTAACTCTCTGACCTGAGTTGGTTGGCCTGACTTCAATGGCCGCAAATCAATCTTTGAGATGTAGTCAGCCCCTGAGACAGGAACGTAGGCGTAATCCCCAGATGGAGTTATATCGGGATGACGAGGCTCTCTCCCCACTGGAATTTGATAAACCTCCTGTCTCTTATCAAGATCTACAATAGATACCGTATTATCCCCCGCATTTGATACTATTGCGTACCTATCTCCCGGCGTAATTGCGACGCCAATAGGTGCAATTCCGACCTTAATTCGATTAATTTCCCTTAATGAAAGTGCATCTATCTCTGATATAGTATTGCCGGCATGGTTTGCAACAAATCCTCGACCGCTTTTCGTAAATCGTACGGCTCCACGAGGACCATTACCAATAGGTATAACTGCTATTGGTTTGTTATGATCGCCATCAATGTCAATGACTGTTACAGAGCCGCCATCCGTATCAGTCGAAAAAAGAAGCTTCATTCAGGCCTCCTACTAATCGAAGAATTTCAAATTCTGCGATAATGCTAAAGAAACATGATATATTGATCCTGACAAGTCTGAAGCCGCTAATGAAGAATATTTTGGCCGTCCATACGTCCCCTTCGGGCGGCTTTATGACGTCCATGGAGGGGGCGGCTCGTTCAACGACCCGAATGTTACTCTCTACCAAAATGTCGGGGCGTAAGCGGCGTGTGTCGACGTTTTGAATTGATAGTGGCTAGTCGAGCAGCCAGATCGTCCAGTTCATTTTTAGCGCGGACGCATGCACCAAAATCATCGAACTACCGCTGGCCACCCTGAGCCGAAGTTGCTAGACGGCCGACGAATGGCCGCTTCCGTAGAAGCGCAGATGGCTGTTGGCACGGCTAGCATGGGTCGGAAGCGGACCCGGGCCATGGGTTCCATCCGTCAGATTTCCTCCACTAGGAACATCCCATTTCAAACTGGAGGCTCTGGACGCAAGCGTTGTTATACAAAATCGGTGACACCGGGAGACTTCAAACGACCTCGATCAACGGAGCGCCGGCGGGGCCGGCCGCGGACGGGAGAGAACGTCTTTTATGACCTCGTGTTACTGACGACGCGTAGACCTTCTCGGATCACCACGGTACTGGTGCTGCCGGCCGCGGGTGGGGGAGCGCGACATCCGAGACCTCGTACAACCGGAGACGCGTCGACCTTCTCGGATCACCGCGGCACCGGCGCTGCCGGCCGCGGGCGGGGGAGCGCGACATCCGAGACCTCGTACAACCGGAGACGCGTCGACCTTCTCGGATCACCGGGGCACCGGCGCTGCTGGCCGCGGGCGGGGGAGCGCGACATCCGAGAAGTCTTACCACTGACGACGCGTCGACCTTCTCGGATCACCGGGGCACCGGCGCTGCTGGCCGCGGGCGGAGAACGACATCCGAGAAGTCTTACCACTGACGACGCGTCGACCTTCTTGGATCACCGGGGCGCCGGCGCTGCAGGCCGCGGGCGGAGAACGACTTCCGAGACCTCGTACCATTGACGACGCGTCGACCTTCTCGGATCACCGGGGCGCCGGCGGAGGCGGCCGCGGTCGGGAGAGCACGACTTCCGAGACCTCGTACCATTGACGACGCGTCGACCTTCTCGGATCACCGGGGCGCCGGCGGAGGCGGCCGCAGGCGGACGAGAACAACATCGGTGACCTCGTACGACTGATGACGCGTCGACGTTCCTCGATCAGCCGAGCGCCGGCAACGCTGGCGACGCCGGCCGCAGGTGGGAATGAACTATACCCGAAACCTCTTACCATCACCGACGACGCGTCGACCGTGCTCGATCACCGGGTCGCCGGCCGGGCCGGCCGCGCAGCCCCGACTCACCGGTCTTTAAACTGCAATCGGAAGGCAAAGGACGTAGTGAGGTCGGAGAACCAGTAGATCGGTACGTCATATCGCCGGCCGTTATCGTCCTGGTGCAGATCCGTGCGTACCGACCACTGATGTCCATCCTTGTGGCGGACGTTCTCGACCGCCCATTTACGAGCGTCGATCACCCGTAATCGGCGCTCAGCCGGCGTCCGGATCGGCAGTAGCCGGACCTCGTTTTCGCGTGGCCATGCTGGGAGCGGGCCGGTGCGGAGGCGTTCATTGATCAAACGCCACTGCGTCCGCTCCATGGTGTCTGCGATCACGTCGGGATCGTACGGTTTTCGGGTCATCCTGCCATCCCCCGCCGGGCGATCAGCCCTTGGTGGCCGCCCACGCCGTCCAGGGCGCCGTACCACGCCGCCAACGCGGTATCGTCGGCCGTCGCCAGTCCGCCGGTCCCGGCAAACGCCTTGGCCATCGGCTCGACAACGTCGGTCGCCACCAGGGCCATCGGCAGGGCATCGAGCGTGATACCGTGCCGGTGGCCGATCAACTCGGCGTATCGGCCCGGCCGTATCGATCCCAGTGATACGATAGCCATCAGCGTGGCCCGCCAAGCCCCGCCAGGGTCGATCTGAGGCTTCCATACGCCGTAGGACTGGACATCGCGCCAGCGGCTGTCCTGACGCTCCCGATGATGTAGGGCGCGGCCGAGCGCCCGGCGTCTGCGGGCGATCTCTCCGAGCAGCTCATCCGGTGATCTGCACGCCCGCGTGGTCGCCGACGCCAGCATGATCCGGTGAAGACCGGCGATGGCCATTGCAGTCCCGGCGGCCCGATCCTGATCAACGAGCGAACACGCCCATCGGCCAACCGCCTCGCCCAGCACCCGAGCGCGATAGGATCTGCATCGATCACAGGCAGGCGATCTGCACCAGTGCTGGTGGTTTCGCTGTGTGCGAGACCCGCACATTCGAAGCTTATCAAGAAGATGGGCTGATGTGTGTGTTGATCTGAGCAATCTATTTGTGGTTTTCATGGCTCGCTAAATACGTATGTAATTTACGTACTATTTATAAATTTTCGTATGATATTGTTGAAATTGAGGTAATGAAAATGACAATGCGAGAGCTGATCGACATGGTCGATTTTGAAAAGATGCAGCCAAATAGATTGCGAGAGCTGATAGACACTATCGATATTGACCGCGCAAAACCAGAGATGATGCGTGAGATAATTTTATCTCTGAGCGCGCCAATCCCAACAATGCGCAGTGCGATGGAATTAGCTGCGCAATACGGCGACGAGCACGCCGACGAAATCGAACGGCTCGAAGCTGGAAAGCTTGCCGCACAGGCTGACAAGCTCAGGGCTGATGCGCAGGCCGCGCGTCAGCGTGCTGGGATCAAACGCATTAGCTGATTGCCAGACCCAATGATCTTGAAGGCCGCCGTCATCGTTACATCGCGTGTCTTGCTGTACCAGCCTACAGTACGATGCTGGCTATCGTACAAGCGGACGCTGTCTCCTTCGTCGCGAAGATATGCGATCTTGCGTCCATCGCGATCCTTGATAATATCGTTCACGGCAATCTCCTGAACAAGCATTATGCTTTCGTAATTCAAAGCGTCCATATCAATCGACAACCTCAATAGGCTTTGCTCGCTTAGCAATTTTGGCGATGGTAGCCCGGCTACAGCCTGTCGCGTGCTGTACCTGAGACCAAGACATGCCTCTCACAAGCATGTCGGCAATCCCGGCGTTGCGCTTGGCATCCTCGGGTCGCCCTTTGTAGCGCCCGGCAGCCTGTGCCTTAGCCTGCCCCTGCGCCTGCCGGCGACGGCGATCCTCGTAGTCTTTGCGGGCGACGGCGGCGAGCACGTCGAGGAGCATTCCGTTTACCGCATCGAACATGCGGGGGGTGAACTCATCGGTGGTAGCCACGGCCATCATGTATGATGTCGGCAGATCGAGCGATACTACCCGGATATGGCGCGCGGAGATCTCAGCCTTCAACTCTGCCCAATCAGCCGTCGTAAGGCGCGTGAGGCGGTCAACAGCCTCTACAAGAATCACGTCGCGGGGGCGGGCATCCTTCAGGAGGCGGAAAAGCTCCGGCCGTTCTAGCTTCGAACCGGAATCGTTCTCCACGTAGAACGTCGAGATCGTGAGACCGCGCTCGGATGCGAAGGCTTCAAGCTGCGCCTTAGCTCGGGTCGCGTCCTGCTCGTTGGTGGATGCCCTGAGATAAGCCCGAACGAACATTCGATCCCCTTCGGTTCACTATGGATGGTTCATATCTCAGCGGTTCACTTAGAATGGTCAAGCGGCTTTAATTGAACCATCCATAAGGCAGTGTGCGAGAGGCATACCCAAACCAGACTATGCAGATTGGCTGCTCAGGCTTGTCAGGGTGCCAGTCGGATTACGATGAACACGAACCCCCATCGCTACTGCCGCCGTCGCACGAGGCACTGCTACTATCTGAACTCGTGAACTGACCCATCCACTGTCCGCCGCTTCCAGACCTATGGCATAGGCGACCGTCCGTTAGAGCGCAGATGATGAGCGAGGCACCAAGTAACGGCGCAACACACCCGGCCATAAAAAAATGACCGGCGATGCCGTCGAACGGCTTCTGAGGCGGTCCGTAAACTTCATAGTATCCGACAGCAGCCATTAGCCCGCCTGCTATCAAAATCACGATGCCAAGAACCAACCTCCCTGGCACTCGACCCTTGGTCGCCTGATTATCGACCATGCGATCACCCCTTTGGTTTGGACGCCGGACATACGTCGGCAGCATAGCTGCGGCGGCCCGTGCTACGAAACTGATCTAACTGATGGCGAATGGGCCGTGATCGCGCCGCTGCTGCCGGAGCAGCCCTCGTGCGGTCGTCAGCCTGTCTAGACGATGCAAGAGATTCTGAACGCGATATTTAGGTGCCGCGCGGCGGCATCGATGGCCATTCGGCTGGCTAACCTGATCATCGCCGTGAGGCCGGACCCGCGGCCGCTCAATCAGATCATGCAGGATTGGAGCCGCGACATGTTCCGCACCGCAGGCGTAAAGGCTACCGTGCTTGGGGCGCCGTCGACCTAGCCCTGGCATGCCACATGCAATTATGGATGAGCCCCATGGGTGGGGCATCCTTCTTCCAGAACCACTGCACCCGCCCGGCTCCGGCCGCGGCGGGCTTCATGTTTCTCCGGGGCCGATTCGGTGTTGATCCGTGGGCGAAATTCCGTTCACGAGTTGAAACTTTTGGCGGCAGTTTCAACTCGCGGCGAAAGAAGTGGTGCCGGTTGCGGGACTTGAACTCGTGACCTACCGCTTACAAGGCGGTTGGTCTGGTATTGCACGTTATCACAGACTGTCTTGACTTTTAGACCCATCAATCGATTAAATGTACTCAAGCGAGGATTTGCAGCGCAAGTGATATAAGGGGGACATTTATGTCGGGAACGGGTGCGGAGGCAATAATTCCAATTGGTAGCGAAATTCATAAGTATTTATTAAATACTGGATCTTACGAGAAAGTTTTTAAATTCTGGAAATTAAAGAACGCCTATCCAATTGTTGTTGTTGGCGCAAGTGGAACAGGCAAAACCGCATTACTTAGATCTCTGGCGGGTCTGCCAGCCTACGTAAGACGTGAGGATCGGACAGATGAAGTTATTAGCGCTAAAGCAAAACTTGGTGAGTTGTACCTCAATATTATAGATACGCCCGGGGAGAAAGAACACTCCTCGAAAAGGGAAATTGCATTCCGCGACCTTATGCGGAAAAAGTCCGTAGGCATTATTAATGTAGTATCTCACGGGTACCACGAAGGCAAAGCCCTTCTGTCCGATGTTGTATCTCCAGAAAATCAGATAAAAGAAAGCTTTCTGCAAAGTAGACGTGAGGTCGAGCTAGGACTCATTAACGAATGGCTCGGACCATTGTGCGGTCGAGGTGGGGCAGTTCAATGGGTGGTTACTGTTGTTACAAAGGCAGATCTTTGGTGGGAAAATTCAGCCGATCAATCAGTTGTTCGGTATTATGAATCAGAGCCCTACACACTAGGGTTTTCACAGAATTCAGAAGTTGCGCATAGCGTACGATCATTTTCTGCTATAAACCATCTATTCTATAACAGAATCCCCATGTCAGGGTTTTACTCAGATGCGAAAAAGCTCGAAGATCGAACGGCTTTAATTGCGCACATCCTCTCCAAAGCCGCTGAACACGCAGGTTAAGGGCATGTCTGAAGTGACAAACTACGAGATAGACTATGAAGATCAGCAAGAGGTCCAAAAAGTAATACTTCTATTGGAAAGAATAACCAATGGAATGAAGCAGAGCGCAAATGCAATATTCCTTGCTACTTTTGCTCATTTCGTCTTCCTGCTAGGTATTTTTGTAACAGTTTTTACGGTTATAGATGGGAAGGCAACGGGGCTGTTTTATCTGTTAGCCATCAGCGTTGAAGCATCCCTTCTATTCTTTTCGATAGGACATTTGTACGCCTTTGAGCAAACGATAAAACAAGGGAATGTGTATTACCAAGAAATAAGCGATTCATTCGAATGGAATTCGTCACCTCCTAGTGGAAAATTGGCTGCGCGAGTAATATTGAAGAACTTCGTTATCAGCGGAGACCTACCATTCATCTCTGGTAGTAAGGCCTCAGTTATTGCCTATGTATTTTCTAATTTTGGTTTTACATTTATGGTTGGATGGTTATTGTTTCGCACAAAGGCAATGTTTCCTTGAAGGGAAGCCCGCGCGGGTGAAGGGCGACGGCGCGGAAGGCTTCTAAGTCCCGGCCTCAAGCAAGCACCTCGGTGCTGGGCTTTGTTGCCACGGGCTTCGGTTCGGTGGGGCCGAACGGAATAATGGATCAGGAGGGTAGACGGCAAGCGTCTGATGGTGCTGCGTTGGATAGGGGCGCGTCCAACGCATCTCCATGAAATCAATGACTTGCCTGTGCCTCTTATTCAGCGGGTCCGATGGGGTAGCCCCCTTCTGCGTCCACCAGTTAGCTCAGCCTTCTTGCAACCAATGTCTCGAAGGCGTTGGGTTGTCGTTGGAGCAAGGCGGTGATGCCCCATTTTCGGATCGCCTGATCACATGTAGCTGCCACGCCGACAAGCAGCAGGGCGCGGGCGCGGCGGTCACCCAGGCTCTCGCCCAGAGGAGCGAGAACCTGCCGGAGCCGGCAGATCGTCAGGCCTCGGTGTAGCGCTGAGCGCTGCCGTGCCAATTGGGCAGGCCCTCATCACAACTCACGGCCAGGAACGGCTTTAGCGGAGCGCGATTCCCCCCTGGTGATCGAGTTGCGAGAGGAATTCGCCACTCCGATCTAGGCGGCGCCGAGTGCCTGATCTTCGACAAGGCCGCGCGCACGCGCCTGACCCGGCATCTTGGCGGACCGCGCAGCCTGCGCATGGTCGAGCCCTCGCCTGATGTCTACGCGGTGGTGGCGGACGATGGAAGCCTCGTCACCGCAGCGTAGCAGCGCCGTCATCATCGCCGATAGGCGCGCGGCGTGTTAACGTTGACGATTGGCCAATCGCGCTGACGGATCGCTGATCATCACGATACTCCCCTATGTACCCCCGCCGCTTCGCCGTCTCGATTTCCGATGGATCACGGGGCGCAGCAGGCATGAGGATGACGAGAGCCCCATCGTTTCACATACGACCATGCGGATATCGAACCAGTCCCGTGACCTGGGTCCATGTGAGCCATCCGTCCGGACTCAACGGCTATTACGGGGCATGGATGGCTGGTGATCCCGCGACGAAGCAGGGCCGCAAGCGTCGTCTGGCGATGGAGGCGGTGTCCAACGTGTCCGGTGCTCGCGATGCGAGCCTCGCGACGGAAGAACTGTGATCGCGATGGCGAATCGTCAGACCCTGAAGGACGCGCGGTTCCGCGTGCTCAGCTACCTCGACATGGATTTGGAGAAGGGCAGACCCTCTCCGAGGCGCAGGGTCGCCGATCCGGGCGAGCGGCGCTGAGTGCTTGATCTTCGATAAGGCCGCGCGCAGTCTCTGACCCGGCGGCCCGCGCAGCCTGCGCATAAGCCTATCTTTGACCGAAAGGCGTTCGAGTCCGCTCGTCCGCTTTTGGCTCAGCCGCGCTTCGTGACAGTCAGATAGACCACCGCATCGAGCGGGTCCGTCCATACCATCACGTCCGCCTGATCTTGCGGAAGGTTCGTTGTCAGGACCAGCATGTCGCTGGACGTGCGATAGATCAGCCGCCAATCCATCACGAGGTCCATGTAGCCCTGCTCGACGATGGTAGGCAGGTAATTGGCAATGGACAGGGTACCGCCGGGGCGAAGGGCGGTGAAGGCGGTCTCGACCACCTTCCGACCAATCCGAACATCGAGGTAGTCGAACAGGCCAGACGCATAGATGCCGTCGTAGGTCTCGCCCCATGCGCGTCTTCGAATAAAGTCGATCACCGAGTCGTTCCGCACGGTCACATTGGGCAAAGCAAGAGAGCGCTGTGCCTCAGCAACGGCGAGCGGGTCACTGTCGATACCCGTGAGGTTCACGGCACCATCCGTAACCGCTCTGGAGAACTTGGCTTCCCTCATGTGACCGCACGCAATGGCGAGCACGTCAGCCTTGCCACCTTGTTCTGAGGTCACTCGGTCGATGAATGCCCCGTAGTAGCCCCGACGGAATCTTACGGACTCACACGATGGGAAGCGCATCAGTGTTTCGAACAGAAACCGGCCCGTACTTGTCTCGGCTTCTGCTCCACTACGATGACCGTAAAACAGGTCGATCAGTGAGGCGTCGCCCGCGAATCCACGAGGTTTCGTAAAGGCGTGATGGGTGTAAGGGTCTTCGAGCAACAGAGAGAAGGTTCGATGTCTACGAACGAATGACTGTGCTCGCAAAAAAGAGTCTTCGTCTCCCAGACTAGACCGAACACTTTGGAGTTCGTAAAGCGCGAATGTGAGACTGTCAGTATCGAAACTTGATGCGAATTCACCAATATCATTAAGCGCTATATTAAGATCACTAAACGTTCTGATTAGTTGATTATCGGCTCTGACGTGATCCATTAACCACACCTGACTACTACCACAGCTCTTGAACTTGCCTTGCATATTAGGCTGCGAATGGCAAGTCACGAAACTACTCACTCCCTTGCATTTGCTGCGCCAGATTGTCTTGGAACGGTGCATGGCGAAACGGAATGGTGATTGTTCTCCGAAGTGATCACCCAGCAGACTCGATCAGGCTGTTTTCTGTCCGACCGCCCAGAGAGACGCTCGGCACTCGCACAAGGCGCGAGACCCGCAGAGCCTTCTCCACAGATAGCGACGTTTCACCGGTGAAATTTACGGCGGACCGAGGGCGGATCGGGGCTCGATAGCGCGAGGATCGATCTTTTCGACGGATGAAAATTTCACGCGTGAAATTTCGAGACCCTCATTGAGGCGGTTTTCGATTTTGAGGAGCTTGGCATCGATCCGACGACGCTGACGTTCGAACCTATGTCGGAGCCCGCACCGATCACCCCTGACCAAATCGGGGCTGTCGAGTAGATCGAGTAGACCGAGGACGCTTCGTTTACCCTCACTATCGCGGGGTCGAAGGAAGGGCTCGCCAACGCCTTCGAGGTCGCGACCGAGGCGGTCGAGGTCACCGTCCGGAGCTGAAAAGAGAGCGGATCTCGGATTGGTGCATACGGGATGCGCCACCCCGAGATAGCCATCGGCCCCAAGTTCATTTCACCGGTGAAATTCACGATGGCCCGGCGGATCGGGGCTCGATAGCGCGAGGATCGATCTTTTCGACGGATGAAAATTTCACGCGTGAAATTTCGAGACCCTCATTGAGGCGGTTTTCGATTTTGAGGAGCTTGGCATCGATCCGACGACGCTGACGTTCGAACCTATGTCGGAGCCCGCACCGATCACCCCTGACCAAACTGGGGCAGCCGAAGAGATCGAGCAGAGCGAGGACGCTCCGTCCACGTTCACCATTGCGCTGGCGAAGGAAGGGCTCGCCAACGCCTTCGGGATTAGACCGATACAGTTGAAATCACCATCCGAGGCTTAAAAGAGAGCCTACTCGGGGTGATGCATCTGGGATGCACCACTTCGAGATAGCCATCCGCCCCGAGTTGATTTCACCGGTAAAATTCATGACGGATGAGAATTTCATTCGTGAATTTGCCAACGCGGAATGCCGGCCTCAAAACAGTAGCTGGCGCTGAAGAAATTCCCGGCGAACATAGCGCAGCCCATGGGGATCGAACCGCCTATCTGGCCAAACGGCGACACCAAGGGCGCAGGCGCTCGACGTAGGCATCAGGCCACAGCGACGGTGAGACGGTCCAGTACGGCTCGCTGGCACTTACTTGCGCGCTCGGCTACTTCAGCCGTCGCTCGTGCGAGATCCGCGATTTAGGACACGAGGGCGTCCGCACGATCACGTTCCTGGCACCGTTCGGTACGCGCAGCGTCGAGATCGAGTATCGCCCCCGTGATGTTGTCTTCATGGCCGAAGCGCTGCTAGCGGAGATCTCCGTGGACTGACAGGCCTGCGAGACACCGGTCTGGCACAAAGAATCGCCCCGCGACCTGCGACAGCAGCGGTACTCAGCCTGGACGAAATACTGGACGTTTTCCGCCCCGAACCAGGGTTCTCAAACCGTTTCCAGCCTGAAAAGAGCCCCCGACTCTCTCGCGGTGCCAAGGTTGGCAAACGCTAAGAGACTGCGGAAGCTCAAGAAATTTGGCGCACCCGACACGATTCGAACGTGTGACCTTTGCCTTCGGAGGGCAACGCTCTATCCAGCTGAGCTACGGGTGCTGACCGTGCCGATTTCCTAGCCCAAGCCGCGCCGGGGCGCAACGGGTTTGCGCGCGGATGCGTGCGGAGGGGACGCTTGAGAAAGCCCTCGCCATCGGCCCGGCCCATCGCCGGCGGGCGCGCACGAAGGCACCCGGCGCTGGAGGGACCGGAGGGATATCACGCCGTTCGAGGGGGTTTGGGCGCCAGGGCCTAGAGGAAGGGGGCCGGGTCCTTCTCGCGGCGCGGGGGCCGGACGTCGTTGCGGTTCCACCAGCCGCCGCCGAGCGCCTGGAACAGGGCCGCCGTGTCGGCGTACTGGTTGGCGCGCGCGCCCGCCGAGGTCACGATGGCCGACAGGTAGGATTGCTGGGCGATGAGCACCTGCGTGCTGTTGATGGCGCCGGCCGAATACTGCTTGCGGATGAGGTCGAGGCTCTGGCTCGTCGCCTTTTCGGCGGCAGCCGCCGCGGCCACGGCCTGGGCGTCGGATTGCAGCGCCCGCAGGGCGTCGGCGACGTTCTGGAAGGCGCCGATGACCACGGCGCGGTACTGGGCCTGGGCCTGGTCGAGGGTCTCCTCCGCGGCGCGCTGGCGGCGGAACAGGGTGCCGGCGTCGAAGATCGGCTGGGCCACGGTGCCGACGATGCCGTAGAAGCTCGCCGCCGAACTCGCGAGCTGGGCGATCCGCACGGCGCTCGACCCGCCATTGGCCGTGATGTTGAACTGCGGCAGGCGGTTGGCGACGGCGACGCCGACCAGCGCGCTCGCCTGCTGCACGTTGGCTTCCGCCGCCTTCACGTCGGGGCGCTGCTGCACGAGGTGCGACGGCAGGCTCACGGGGAGCCGGGTCGGCAGGCGGAGCGACGCGAGGGTGAAGGTCTGGGTGACCTCCTCGCTCGGGAACCGCCCGACGAGGGCGGTGAGCAGGTTGCGCTGGATCGCGAGCTGCTTTTCGAGCGGCGGCAGCAACTGCATCGACACCGAGAGCGCGGCCTGCTGCACCACCACGTCGGCCCCGGCGATCTGCCCGAGGGACAGCTGCTTGTTGTAGAGGGTCAGCACCTCGGTCTGGGCCTGGATCACCCGCTTCGTCGCGTCGATCTGGGCGCGGAGCGACGCTTCCTGGATCGCCGCCAGCACCACGTTGGCGGTGAGCGACAGGTAGGCGGCCTCGAGCTGGAAGCGCTGGTTCTCGGCCTGGGCTTCGAGCGACTCGATCTGGCGCCGGTTGCCGCCGAACACGTCGGGGGTGAACGAGACCGTCACCTGCGGGGTGTAGAGGCTGTAGAACAGCTGGCGCTGGTCGTTGAGCGGGCTCTGGAGCTCGCCGCCGGGCACCTTCTGGCGCGAGCCGAGGCCGTTGAAACCCACCTGCGGGAACAGGGTGCCGCGCTGGGCCTCGACGTTCTGCTGGGCGATGCGCAGGGCCGCCTGGGCGGCGTCGAGGTTGGGGTTGTTGGCGAGCGCCTCCTCCACCAGCCGGTTGAGGGCGGGGGAGTGGAACAGCGTCCACCACTGGCCCGGCACGTCGGCGCCGGCGATGAAGTTCTGGTCGGCCGAGCCGCCCTGGCGCGTCGTCACCTTGTCGGTGGCCGTCGGGTTGGTCAGGGGCTCGCGGGTGTAGCGGCTCACCGGCGGATCGGCGGGCGGCACGAAATCCGGGCCGACCATGCAGCCGGCGAGGCCCGCCGCCAAGCCGGAGACGAGGGCAGCGGCGCAGGCCGTGCGCAGGAGCGCCATCCCGGATCCGTTCGTGGTGCGTCGCATGGTGTGGCCGATCCCGCCGGACATCCGACGCCCGTAGAGGCGACGGAGACCTGCGCGAGTCAACGCGACGGTTCGTGCGGGAACGACGCTTTCACCCCCCTGTGTCGCGCGCATCACGCGTACGCCGCCCGGGCCGCAGCATGCGCGGCCTCCGGCGGCCGCACGCCCGGCGCCGGACGCCGCCGCGAGAACAGCCCGATGAGGATCGGCACGATCACCAGGATGAGGTTGGGGGCGAGCATGATGCCGCCCACCACCACGAGGGCGAGGGGCTTCTGCACCTGCGAGCCGATGCCCGTGGAGATCGCCGCCGGCAGCAGGCCGACGCAGGCGGCGACACAGGTCATCATCACCGGGCGCATGCGGACGTTGGCGGCGTGCCACACGGCGGCGCCGCGCTCCCAACCCTCGTCGAGGAGCTGGTTGTAGTAGGAGAGCAGGATCACGCCCTCCATGGTCGAGATGCCGAACAGGGCGATGAAGCCGATGGCGGCCGAGATGGAGAACGGCGTCAGGGTCAGCGCCAGGGCGAAGATGCCGCCGATCATCGCCATGGGGATCACGCTGAGGGTCAGCAGCATGTCGGTGAGGGAGGCGAAGTTGACGTAGAGCAGCAGGGCGATGAGCGCGATGGTGATGGGCACCACGACGCTCAGGCGCGCCACGGCGTCCTGCAGGTTGGTGAACTGGCCGACCCATTCGAGGTGGAAGCCCGCCGGCAGGGCGACCTCCTGGGCGATCCGGCTCTGGGCCTCCAGAACGGCTCCCCCCAGATCACGTCCGCGCACCGAAAACTTCACCGGGATGTAGCGCTCCTGGTTCTCGCGGTAGATGAAGGCCGCGCCCGAGGTCAGCGCCACGGTGGCGATCTCGGAGAGCGGCACCTGGATCACCCCGCCGGCGGGGTTGGGCGCCCCGATGGTGATGTTGCGGATGGTCTCCAGGCTGCGGCGGTACTCGGGTGCGAGGCGGACCCGCATGGGGAAGTGCCGGTCGGAGCCATACTCGTAGAGATCGCCCGCGGTCTGGCCGCCGATGGCCGCCTGGACGGTGGTGTTCACGTCGCCCGGCGTCAGGCCGTAGCGGGCGGCCTTGCGCCGGTCGATGTCGATGCGCACCGTCGGCTGGCCGAGCGAGGCGAAGACCGAGAGGTCGGCGATGCCGGGAATCCGGGCAAGCGACGCCTTCACCGCCTCGGCCGTGCGGGTGAGCTCGTTGAGGTCGCTGCCGTAGATCTTGACGGAGTTCTCGCCCTTCACCCCCGAGGCGGCCTCCTGGACGTTGTCCTCGATGTACTGGGAGAAGTTGAACTCGATGCCGGGAAACGCCTCGTCGAGCTGCTTCGACAGGGTGCGCACGAGGGTGTCCTTGTCGAGGTCCTTGCGCCACTGGTCGATGGGTTTCAGGGGCGCCAGGATCTCGACGTTGAAGAAGCCGGTGGCGTCGGTGCCGTCGTCGGGGCGGCCCTGGTGGGACAGGACGGTGACGACCTCGGGCACGTCGGAGACCATCTTGCGCAGGCGCTCGACATAGGCATTGCCGGCCTCGAGCGAGATCGAGGCCGGCATGGTGCCGCGGATGTAGAGGTTGCCCTCCTCGAGCTTGGGCAGGAATTCGAGGCCGAGGGTTTTGGCGGCGATGGCCGAGGCGCCGAGCATCGCCGCCACCACGAGGAGCGACAGCAGCTTGTTGCGCAGGCCGAAGCGCAGGATGAGCACGTGGCCGAAGCGCAGGAGGCGCACCACCAGGGTGTCGCGCTCCTCCACGTGCTTGGGCAGGATCAGGGCCGAGAGGGCGGGCGAGACCGTGAAGGTGGCGAGCAGGCCGCCGATGAGCGCGTAGGCGTAGGTCTTGGCCATGGGGCCGAAGATGTGGCCCTCGACGCCCGTCAGGGTGAACAGCGGCAGGAAGCCGACGATGATAATGGTGGCCGAGAAGAAGATCGCCCGGTTCACCTCGGCGCCCGCGATGGCGATGGTGCCGAGCCGCCCCGTGAGGCCGCCCGGCGCCGCCTGGCCCTCGCTGTGCTCCGGTTCGGCCACGTGGCGGAAAACGTTCTCGACCATGATCACGGTGGCGTCGACGATGAGGCCGAAGTCGATGGCGCCCAGCGACAGGAGGTTGGCCGAATCCCCCCGGAGGACGAGGATGAGGATGGCGAACCCGAGGGCGAAGGGAATCGTCGCCGCTACGATGATGGCGCTGCGCAAGCTGCCCAGGAACACCCACTGCACCACGAAGACCAGGACCACGCCGAAGACGAGGTTGTGCATCACCGTGTGGGTGGTGGTGTGGATCAGCCCGCTGCGATCGTAGATCCGCTCGACCTTGACGTCGGGAGGCAGGATGCCGCTGGCGTTGATCCGGTCGATCTCGGCCTCGACGAGCTTCAGGGTCGGCAGACTCTTGCCGCCCCGGCTCATGAGCACGATGCCCTCGACGATGTCGTTCTGGCCGTCATGGCCGACGATGCCGAGACGGGGCGCGTTGGAGACGCGGATGTCGGCGACGTCGCGCACGAGGACCGGCACGCCGCCGACCTGCGTCAGCATCGTGTCGCGGATGTCGTCCATGTCGCGGATGAGGCCGATGCCGCGCACCACCGCCGATTGCTCGCCGACGTTGAGGGTCTGGCCGCCGACGTTGATGCTTGAATTGTTCAGGGCGGTGATGAGCTGAACCAGGGTCAGCCCCTGGGCCTGGAGGCGGTTGAGATCGACGGCGATCTCGTATTCCTTGGTCTTGCCGCCGAAGGCGGTGACGTCGACCACGCCGGGGATCGCCTTGAACCGGCGCTGCAGCACCCAGTCCTGCAGGGTCTTGAGCTCGGTGGAGGAATAGCCGGCCGGCCCCGTCACCTTGTAGCGCATGATCTCGCCCACGGGACTCGTCGGCGAGATCTGCGGCTGGGCGCCGTTCGGCAGGGGCGGCAGCTGCGACAGGCGGTTGAGCACCCGCTGCAGCGCTTCCTGGTAGGTGAAGTTGTAGTTGAACTGCACCTTCACGTCGGACAGGCCGAACAGCGAGATGGTCCGCACCACCGTGGCGTTGGGGATGCCGGCGAGCTGCACTTCCAGGGGAATCGTGATGTAGCGCTCGATCTCGTCGGCCGACTGCCCGGGATTCTGCGTGATCACGTCGACGAGGGGCGGGACCGGATCGGGATAGGCCTCGATGTTCAGCTGCGTGTAGCTGGCGTAGCCGAGCCCCATCATCGCGAGGAACATCAGGAACACCAGCACGCGCTGGCGCAGGGCGAAGACGATCAGACTGTTCATCGCGCGCGGGTCATGGGTCGGCCGTTCGGGGCTGGGAATTCTTGGTGCGGAAGAGCCGTGCGGTCCGGCTCAGGACGCCTTGTCGCCGCTGACCGCGCGATCCATGAACAGGGCGCCGCGGGTGACGATCTCCTCGCCGACGCCGAGTCCCTCCACCACCTGCACCATGCCCTGTCCGGCGAGCCCGAGGGTCACGGCGCGGGCCTCGATGGCGCCGTCCGGGCGGGCGACCCAGACCTGCGCCCGGCGGCCCTCGTAGACGATGGAAGAGGGCGGGATCGCCGGCGCGGTCTGGCCGGGGCCGGTGAAGATCGTGAAGGCGGCGAACATCTCGGGCTTGAGCACGCGGTCGGGGTTCTCGACCTCGCTGCGCACGGACAGGCGCCGGGTCGCCGGATCGAGGCTGGCGGCCATGTAGTCGACCTTGGCCTTGAAGGCGCGCTGGCCGAAGCCCGCCACCCGGGCCTCGACGTCCTGGCCGATGCGGATCTTCGGGATCTCGCTCTCGCGCACGTTGGCGACGAGCCAGACCGTCGAAAGATCGCCGATGACGAAGACCGGTTCGGCCGAGGAGCTGAGATACTGCCCGATGCCGACCTTGCGCTGGACGATGGTGCCGGCGATGGGCGCGCGCAGCTGCGTCTCGGGGCTCATGGTGCCCTTCTTCTCGTAGGCGGCGATGTCGGCGTCCGACTTGCCGAGGATGCGCAGGCGGTTCTTGACCGCCTCCAGGCTCGCCTCGGCGGTCTTCAGGTCGCTCTGGGCGCCGATCACATCGTTCTGGGCGGACTGGTAGTCTTTCAGGGCCACGGCTTTCGCCTGGAACAGCTCCTGCTGCCGGGCCGCGATGATGGTGTCGAGCTTCAGCAGGGCGGTGGTCTTGGCAATGGTGTTCACGGCGGCCTGGTAGTCGCTCTGGGCCTGGACCATGTCGGTGGCCTCCATGGTGAGGAGGACGTCGCCGGCCTTCACCTCGTCGCCCGCCCGCACCAGCACCTTGGTGACGCGGCCCGAATAGGGCGAGGTGACGGGCACGTTGTCGTCGTCGTTGAGGGCGATGCGCCCCTCCGCCGTGCCCTCGGGCCGGAACGTCAGGGCCCGGACGGGGGCGATCTCGAGGGCGGCGCGCTGGGCCGGGTTCGGGCGGAACACCCGCGCGACGGGAGCGGCGCGGCCGCCGCCGGTGTCGGAGGCTTCCTCGGACGGGCCCGAGACCTGGGCGAGGCGCTCGCGCACCGTCGTGAGCACCCATCCGGCGAAGGCCGAGTCGCGCTCCGACCAGGCAACGGCCCCGAGGCCGGCGCAGATCACCAGCCCGAGCAGGACGATGAGCTTGGAGATGCCCTTCCGGGGACCTGTGGACATGGCGGTACTTTCCGGCGGTCGGCGCAAGAGGCTCTTCGGTGACGTGAGGCTGACTTTTCAATCCACCGCACCGGGGTGCCGTGGAAGGACTATCGAGGGGAGGTGGTGGCCTCGTGGCGGACGCCGATCGTTCGTCGTTCTGTACATTTCCAAGGTCGCGGCGCCCGCCGGCTAGGTGAACTGCCTTGCCCGGTCGAAGCGATGACGACGGTGCGTACCGCATCGGCAAGTCACGCTAGCCAACTCCGTCCCTTCGACGATCCCTGTGCTGCGGCCTCTCCAGAGGGCCGAATTCATGTCGCGAGAATGACTGTGTAACGGGAACGCGAACACAAGGCCGTGATCGGCGGATGGAAGCATGGATGAGATCGTATCGCCGCCGGCTGCTTATCACCGGGGCTCGGCCTCTGCGACAACAAACTGCGCCCTCCAGGGGGCGGGCGCCTCCGGGCCGTCGCGGATCGCGGTGCGGAATCCGCCTCCACATCGCCTTCGGCCGGAGCGGTCCGCACGCTCAGAAATCCGCGTGGAGGCGGGTGCCGAAGAAGTGCGCCGGGCCGCGGTCCCGGTTGTAGGCGGGGTTGGCGACGAACTGGTAATCGGCCGTCAGCACCAGGGCCTTGCCGAGGCTCAGCGCATAGTAGGTCTCCACCGCCCGCTCGGGCGCGTAGGTCAGCCGCCCGTCGCCGATGAGCAGGCCGAGACCGCCATTGGCGAAGTAGGCGCGATGCGACGGCGAGAGCTGGTTCATCGACGTGCCGAGGCCGATCGTATCGTCCGGCCGGCCCCATCGCGCGCCTTTCAGCGAAACGCCGCCCGAAAAACTCCGGTCGATGTCGGTGAACGACAGGTTCTCGTTACGCCCGTCGGCGGCGCTGGCGCGGGCGAACACGCCGAGATCGGCGGTGACCGCCTGTTCGAGGTTGATGTAGACGCCGCTCTTTCGCCGGGGCCGCCGGGTCGCCGCCACGGCGTCGTTGATGTCGTCGAAGGCGCCCGCCTGGGTCAGGCCCACCACCTCGCGGTAGCGCGCGCTGTTGCCGACGTTGGAGAAGGCCCCCAGCCGCAGCTTGCCCGGCTGATCGAGGAACGGCAGGACGTGGCGCTCCTCGAACTCCACGGTGAAGCCGCCGCGCTCGAACACCCGCGGGTCGAGGACGTCGCTGGAGGGTTCCTTCGGCACCTGGGTGTAGGCCGCCCGCACGGCGAACGCCGCGCGGTTGTACTCGACGAGGACGCCCTGCGTGTAGCCCGGCAGGTTCGCCGGAAAATCCCACGCCGCCGAACTCCACAGGCCCCAGTTCGCGAAATCCACGCGCGGATCGTGGGCGTAGCGGTTGCCGTCGAAATAGTCGCCCATGGCGAACTTGCCGGCGATGACGGTGATGCGCTCGACGTCGTAGGTGTTGGCGATCTGGTTGGGACCATCGGGCAGGGTCTCGGTCTCGCCGCCCAGACCGAAGGTCTGCTTCACGAAGTAGCGGGCGGAGCGCAGCTTCGGGAACGGGGCGCCCGCCTTCTGCGCCTCGCCGTTGGTGAAGCCCGCGACCCCGAGGGTGCGGCTGAGGCCGAAGCCCTGGGAGAATTCCGGGTTGTAGTAGAGCTCCGTGCTGTCCGTGAGCTTCAACCCGAGGAACAGCGTCGCCGTCGTCGTCGCCTGCGCCTGGTTCGGCACGAGGCTGTTGGGGCCGCTATAGGGCGCGCGGAACCCCGACACCGCCTGGTTGAAGAACGTGGTCTGGCCGTGGAGCGAGAAGCGCTCGCCGAGAACCGGGCCGGAATCCTCCGCCTCGTCGGGCAGGCGCAGGCCGGCGGGATGCCAGATCAGCCGCGCCATCACCTCGTTGGCGATGAAGCTCGCCCGCGTCGAGACCGGGCCGCCCGCCGCGCCCGGCACCGTGCCGAGCTCGAACCGGCCGCTGCCGCCGAGGTCGTTGTAGCGGTAGTCGATGCCGAGGCTGAGATGCTCGTCGACCGCGAACTGCACGCCGGCCCCGAGGGTGAAGCCGAGGAAGCCGCGGTCGCGCCGCGCCGTGGCGACGAGGCCCGTGGCGAGGTCGGGATAGGTGGCGAGGAACCGCGCCTCGGCCCCGGCGAGCCCGAAAGTGGCGTAGATCAGGGACCGCTCGAACGCGTAGCCGACGCGCGCCCGCACCGCCCCGAACGCATCGGACTTGACCCGGATGAGGCTGAAGGCCGGATCGACGGATTCGGTGCCGAAGCCCGGTGCCGTGGAGGCGACGGGCCGCTTCAGGTTGCTGCCGAAGACATCGGCCTCCACGCCCGTGAGCCACGGCCCGGTCTGCCAGTTGTAGCCGGCCAGGACCCCGCCGACGGCGGTTGTGGCCTCGCGGCTGCGGTCCGCGCGGCCGGTGGCGTCGCCGGTCTTGAAGGCCGGGACGGAACGGCCACCGACGGAGGTCGGGCCGAAGTTGAACGCGCCGAACGAAGCCCCGGCGCTGCCCTCGAGGCCGAGGTAGGCCCCGCTCCAATCGATGAAGGCGGGCGATGGCGCGGTCCGTGACGCGGCGGGGTCGGCGGCCTGCGCGGTCTGGGCGAGCCCCAAACCGACGAGAAGCGCCGCTGCCCGCGAAACACCAGGGATCGACGGGACGAAAAATCTCGGCATCAGACGGGTCTCGGACGGCGTGGGTGTCATGTGCTCCCGCCTCGCTCGCCGCGCCGAACGACGTCGCCATGTCGGGTCGAGGGCCTTGGCCGGGCCGAGGGACCTGGCTCGCCGGCGGTGCCGGTGGGCATGCCGAAGTTGGGTCTCGGCGACGCGGCGTATCGGCAGAATGGCGTCGTGCATCGTGAACCGGCGCGACGTGCGGGTTCGGGAACTTCGATACGCGAGGATGCGGGCTCTGTCCCCTGGGGCCGGGCCACGGCGCGGGCTCTCTCACCGTCCTTAATCCCGGAGACGGACACGCCGTGCCGGGACGTGGCATTCGAGCCACACGCCGACCCGTGCCGGCGCGGCGGCCGTCGGGGCGCGGAAATGTCCGACGGGGCGGATCACCGATTCCCTTCTGCGCCGCCCGTCCCGCACGGAGCCGGAAATCCCGGCGCACGCCTTCGGATTCTTCGCGTCGGTTCCGGACGGATGGGGGCTCGACCCGGCCCTCCATATGAGGTTAACCAACCCTTAAGAACGCACGGCCTAGGTTGAAGGCGCGGGAATCCGGCGGGGCGTTGGACCCGCCGGGAGGGGAGACGGCGTGCGTTGGGGGGCTGATCGCTGGCGGTTCTATCGGCTGATCGGCCGCGAGGTCGCGCAGACCGCGCGCAATGCCTATGCGGGCGCCACCGGCCGACCCGACCTCCTGGCGGGCGCCCGCGTCACCGGCCTCGTCATCGCGCCCCACGATCTGCGCACCAGCGACGCCACCTTCGCCGACGACATCTATGCCGGGCTGTTCGTGTTCGCCGGGCGCTCGCTCTCGGTCAGCGGGCGCTCGCCCTTCGACTACGCGCCGCCGTCGCCGGAATGGGCCGACGCCCTCTACGGCTTCGGCTGGCTGCGCCACCTGCGCGCCGCCGACACGGCCTTGGCCCGCGCCAACGCCCGGGCGTTCGTGGCCGATTTCATGGCCGGACGCGGCGAGGCGGCGCTGGCGAAGCCGACCCCCGTGGCCGCGCGCCGGCTCATCGCCTTCCTGTGCCAGTCGCCCCTGGTGCTGGAGGGGGCCGACCACGCCTTCTATCAGACCTTCCTCAAGACCATCGGCCGGACGGCGCGCGACCTCGAACGCGACCTGCGGCGCGGGATCTCGCCCCAGACTCGGCTGCTCGCGGCGGTCGCCCTCTGCTACGCCGGACTCTGCTGCGAGGGCATCCAGCCGATCCTGCGCCGGGCCACCCGCATCCTCGTGCGCGAGCTCGAACGCCAGATCATGCCGGATGGCGGCCATCGCAGCCGCGATCCGCGCTTCGCCATGGAACTGCTCCTCGACCTACTGCCCCTGCGTCAGAGCTTCCTCGGGCGCGGCATCGATCCGCCGGAAGCCCTGCTCCACGCCGTGGACCGGATGCTGCCCCTGCTGCGGCTCCTGCGCCATGCCGACGCCTCGCTCAGCCATTTCAACGGCATGGGCGCCACCGCCGCCGACCATCTGGCCACCCTGCTGGTCTATGACGGGGCCATGGCCCAGCCGCTCATGCACGCGCCGAATTCTGGCTACGAGCGCCTGGAGGCCGGCCGCGTGCTGCTGGTGGCCGATGTCGGCGCGCCGCCGCCGCTGGTCGATTCCATCAATGCCGGCGCCGGCTGCCTCTCCTTCGAACTATCGAGCGGCCCCCAGCGCATCGTCCTCAATTGCGGCCTGCCGGCGAGCGGACCGGAGCTCCGGCGGCTCGCCCGCAGCACGGCGGCGCATTCCACGGCGACGATCGCCGATTCCTCGTCCTGCCGGTTCCTCACCGGGGGCGGCGCCTGGTACGAGCGCTGGGCCGTGCGGTGGCTCGCCGGGCGCATCGGTCCCGTGGTCCTGCGCGGCCCGCGGGCGGTCAAGGCCGAGCGTACCCTCGACCCGGACGGCACGCGGGTGCTCGCCGCCCGCCACGACGGCTACGTCCCCGATTTCGGCCTCGTCCACGAGCGGCGCTGGCGCCTGGCCGCCGACGGTTCGGTGGTAGAGGGCGAGGACGCGTTCGTGCGGTCCGGATCGGCACGCGCGAAGCCGCACGAGGTCGCCATCCGCTTCCACCTGCACCCGGCCATCGCCGCCCGCGGCCGGGAGGAGGGCGGCCTCGAACTCGTCTCGCCCATCGGCGAGGTCTGGCACTTCGACGCCGAGAATGCGCAGATCGCCCTGGAGGAGAGCGTCTACTTCGCCGGCCTCACCGGCGCGCGGCGCACGGACCAGATCGTGCTCTATCTCACGGTGCCGGAGGATACGCGGGTGCGCTGGCGCTTCGCCCGGGCCGTGCCGCCCGACGCCTGACGCGCGGGCCGGCCCGGGGTCCGACCCCGGCCCGACCCTGGTCCGCACACCGGATTTCGTGTTAGGCGCCCGGCAGTTCCATCGCTTTCGACCGGACGAACCTCCATGTCGCATGATCAGGTGCGGGTGACCCGTGCTCTCCTCTCCGTCTCGGACAAGGCGGGGCTCGTCGATTTCGCGAAGGCCCTGAGCGCGCGTGGGGTCGCCCTCGTCTCCACCGGCGGCACCCACCGCGAACTCGTGGCCGCCGGTCTGCCGGTGACGGAAGTCGCGGATCTCACCGGCTACCCCGAGATGATGGACGGGCGGGTCAAGACCCTGCATCCGGCGGTCCATGGCGGCCTGCTCGCCGTGCGCGACAACCCCGAGCATCAGGCGGCGCTGGCCGCCCACGGCATCGGCGCCATCGACCTCCTGGTGGTCAACCTCTACCCGTTCGAGGCCACCATCGCGCGCGACGCGTCGTTCGACGATTGCGTCGAGAACATCGATGTCGGCGGCCCGGCGATGATCCGCGCGGCCGCCAAGAACCATGCCGATGTGGCCGTGGTGGTGGAGGTGGCCGATTACGCGGCGATCCTCGCCGAACTCGACGCCCAGGACGGCGCGCTCTGCATCGGCACCCGCCGCCGGCTCGCCCAGAAGGCGTTCGCCCGCACGGCCGCCTACGACGCCGCCATCGCCAACTGGATGGTGGGCTCCGTCGGGCAGGGCGCCACCCCGGCCTTCCGCGCCATGGGCGGCCAGCTCGCGCAGAGTCTGCGCTACGGCGAGAACCCGCACCAGAGAGCCGCCTTCTACCGGGCGCCGGGCCGCGTGCGCCCCGGAGTCGCCAGCGCCCGCCAGCTCCAGGGCAAGGAACTCTCCTACAACAACCTCAACGACACCGACGCGGCCTACGAGTGCGTCGCCGAGTTCGATCCCGCCCGCGTCGCGGCGGTGGCGATCATCAAGCACGCCAACCCGTGCGGAGTCGCCGAGGGCGCGACCCTCGTCGAGGCCTACGAGCGGGCGCTGGCCTGCGACCCGACCTCGGCCTTCGGCGGCATCGTCGCCCTCAACCGCACCCTGGACGCCGAGGCCGCCGCGAAGATCGTCGAGATCTTCACCGAGGTGATCATCGTGCCCGATGCGAGCCCCGAGGCCATCGCCATCGTGGCGGGGAAGAAGAACCTCCGGCTCCTCCTCGCCGGCGGCCTGCCCGACCCGCGCGCGGCCGGCGAGACGGTAAAGACCCTGTCCGGCGGCTTCCTCGTGCAGGGCCGAGATGCCGCCGTCATCGACGACATGCCGCTCACCGTGGTGACGCAGCGCGAGCCGACGGAGCGGGAATACGCCGACCTGCGCTTTGCCTACCGCATCGCCAAGCACGTCAAGTCGAACGCCATCGTGTACGCGCGGGACGGCGCCACCGTCGGCATCGGCGCCGGGCAGATGTCGCGGGTGGATTCATCGCGGATCGCCGCCTGGAAGGCGGGGGAGGGTGCGGCGCGCATCGGGGCGGCCGAGAGCCTGGCCAAGGGCGCCGTCGTCGCCTCGGACGCGTTCTTCCCCTTCGCCGACGGCCTGCTCGCGGCGGCGGAGGCCGGCGCCACGGCGGTGATCCAGCCCGGCGGCTCCATGCGGGACGCCGAGATCATCGCCGCCGCCGACGCGGCCGGCCTCGCCATGGTGTTCACCGGGCACCGCCACTTCCGGCACTGAACTTGCGCAGCGCGCGGCGGATGCCGTGCGCTCCGTCCGACCCGAGGCTTCCTTCCATGACCGACACTCAGACCTCATCCCGCCGCACGGAGCGCCGGGCGGCGGGCAAGCGCCTGCGGGAGGCCGTGCCGCGTGAATCCCACGCCGCGTGGCAGCCGGCGGAAGGGCGCGATCCCCTGGCGATCCTGCGGGCGGGGGACGCCGGCCGGCTCCTCGAACTCGTCCCCCTGCGCCGCGAGCGGATGCGCGCAAGCCCCTTCGCGTTCCTGCGCGGCAGCGCCGCCGTGATGGCCGCCGACCTCGTCGGCGCGCCTGCGCCGGGCATCCCGGTCCAGGCCTGCGGCGATTGCCACATCGGCAATTTCGGCGTGTACCGCAGCCCCGAGGGGCAGACCCTGTTCGACATCAACGACTTCGACGAGACCCTGTGGAACGTCGATTTCACCGTCGACGTGAAGCGCCTCGCCGCCAGCATCGCGGTCGCCGCCCTGCCGCAGGGCGAGGACAAGGCGCGCCGCGCGGCCCGGGCGGGCGTCCGTGCCTACCGCGAGCACATGCGCGACCTCGCCCTCCTGGGGCCCCTGGCGATCTGGCACAGCCGGATCGACCTCGAGCACGAGATCGGCCGCCTCGGCGACGGAGACCTTTGTCGGAATCTCCTGTCCAAGGCCGCAGCCGAGACCTCCGACGGCCTCAGCCACGGCGATGCCCCGGACCTCGACCCGAGCACCCAGCACGCCGATCCGGCCCAGTGGCGCATCGCCGACAAGGCGCCGACGCTCTTCCATGGGGGGCCGAACGGGCTGACCGAGGCCGTCGCGGAGGCGAAGGCGGCGTTGCTCGCTTATCCGCAGAGCCTCACCGCCGACCGCAATCTCCTCGTCCTGCGCTACGAACAGCGCGATGTGGCGTTCAAGGTCGTGGGGATCGGCTCCGTCGGCACGGTCTGCGCCGTCGGCGTCTACGCCGATGCCGACGGAGCGCCGCTCTTCCTGCAGATCAAGGAGGCCCGGCCCTCGGTCCTGGCGCCCCTGGCCCTCAGGCCGTTCTTCCTCGCCTCGGAGGGCCAGCGCGTCATCGACGGCCAGCGCATCATGCAGGCGGCGAGCGATCCGTTCCTCGGCACGGCCTATTCCGAGGCGAGCGGGCGCTCCTACTACGTGCGCCAGCTCAAGAACAAGAAGCTCTCGGCCGTGGCCGAGATCCTCGCTACGAGCGGGGCGAAGGCCTACGCGCAGCTCTGCGGAACCACGCTCGCCCGCGCCCATGCCCGCTCGGGCGACGCGGCGATGATCACCGGCTATCTCGGCAAGGGTCCGGTTTTCGACGAGGCCGTGGCCGAATTCGCCATGCGGTATGCGGCGCAGACGGAGGCCGACCACGCCGCGCTGCTCGACGCGACGGCCTGATCCCCGGCCTCCGGCCCTTCTTGATGAGCGGTTTCTCAGGTCAAGGAAAAGGCCCCGTCTCGCGACGGGGCCTTTCTCGTCTTTTCGCCATCCCGCGCGACACGGGAGCGACGGTTACACCGGATCGGGCTCAGCGCGCGGGCGCCTCGTCGTAGGTGAAGATGTCGCGATCCTTCGTCTCGGGGATGAACAGGGCCCCGATGATTGCGGTCGCGAGGGCGATGACGATCGGGTACCAGAGCCCGAAATAGATATCGCCGGTCTGGGCCACCATGGCGAAGGCGGTGGCGGGGAGAAGGCCGCCGAACCAGCCGTTGCCGATGTGGTAGGGCAGGGACATCGAGGTGTAGCGGATGCGCGTCGGGAACAACTCGACGAGGGCCGCCGCGATCGGGCCGTAGACCATGGTCACGTACAGGACGAGGATCGTCAGGATGGCGATGATGGTCAGCTTCTGGGCCGAGAAGATGTCGATCATCTTGGCGAAGTTCGAGAGGCCGTCCTTCGGGTCGATGACGATCTTCACGATGCTCGGGTTCGTGGCCGTGGGGTAGCCGGCGGCGGTGAGTGCCGCACCGACGTCCTTGGCGAAGGCCGGATCGGCGGCGGCGAACTCCTTGCCGGCGACGGTGACGGTGGCCTTGGTGCCGGGGGCCACCGGCTCGGTGGTGTAGTTCACCGCGGACCGGGCGAGCAGCGCCTTGGCGATGTCGCAGGAATTGGTGAACTTGGCGGTTCCCACCGGATTGAACTGGAACGAGCAATCCGCCGGGTCGGCCTTGACCACCACCTGCGTGTTCTGCTGGGCCGCGTGCAGGGCCGGATTGGCCGCCGCGGTCAGGGCCTTGAACAGCGGGAAGAAGGTCAGCGCCGCGATCACGCAACCGCCGAGGATGATCGGCTTGCGG
Source organism: Methylobacterium sp. WL69 (assembly GCF_008039485.1). Lineage (NCBI taxonomy): Bacteria > Pseudomonadati > Pseudomonadota > Alphaproteobacteria > Hyphomicrobiales > Methylobacteriaceae > Methylobacterium > Methylobacterium sp. WL69. The sequence continues at coordinate 44,557 of NZ_VRUZ01000014.1, forward strand.
CCGATCTTGTCGGAGAGCGCGCCGAAGAACAGGAACCCGCCGGTGCCGAGGATCAGCGACCAGGCGATGAGCACGTTGGCGGTGAACTGGTCGACCTTCAGGATCGTCTGCAGGAAGAACAGCGCGTAGAACTGGCCGGTGTACCAGACGACGGCCTGGCCGGCGGTGAGGCCGAGCAGGGCGAGGAGCGCCCACTTGGCGTTGCGCCACTGGCCGAACGCCTCCGAGAGCGGCGCCTTCGAGCCGGTGCCCTCGTCCTTCATCTTCTTGAAGGCCGGGCTCTCCTGCATCTGCAGGCGGATCCAGACGGAGACGCCGAGCAGCACGATGGAGACCAGGAACGGAATGCGCCAGCCCCAGGCGGCGAACGGCGTGATCGTCCCGGCGGAGCCATCGGCCAGGGTGGTGGCGACGGGGGCGTAGTTCGCGTTCACGTAGATCTGGGTGAACAGGATCACCATCAGGGACAGCAGCAGCCCAAGGGTCGCCGTGGTCTGGATGAAGGCGGTGTAGAAGCCGCGCCGGCCGCGGGGCGCGTGCTCGGCCACGTAGACCGCCGCACCGCCATACTCGCCGCCGAGGGCCAGACCCTGCAGCATGCGCAGGGCCAGCAGGGCGACGGGGGCGACCCAGCCGACGCCGTACTCGTTCATGGTGGCGTAGGAAGGCAGCAGGCCGACGACGAAGGTCGAGATGCCCATGATCAGGATGGTGATGAGGAAGGTGTACTTGCGGCCGACGAGGTCGCCGAGGCGGCCGAACACGAGGGCGCCGAAGGGACGCACGAGGAAGCCGGCGGCGAAGGCCAGGAGCGCGAAGACGTTGCGCGTGGCTTCCGGGTAGGCGGAGAAGAACTGCGCCCCGATGATCGCGGCGAGCGAGCCGTAGAGGTAGAAATCATACCATTCGAAGACGGTGCCGAGCGAGGAAGCCAGGATGACCTTCTTCTCGCCGGCGCTCATCGGCCGCGTGGCCGACTCGCTGACGGGCACTGCACTTGACGCAACCATAACGACGTTTCTCCAGCATTTCGATTGCCCGGGCGTTGTCCGCCCGTAGCTGTTGGACCCTTGTGCGTATCCAAGTTGCCGTGGGCCGGTGGCAGGATCCATCGACCCCGCGCCCCCGAACGACACCCCCTGACCACGTCGGGGGCGATGCTAAGCGACGCCATGATTTCGCCCAATAGGGATGACGGGCGGAAAAGTACCGAATTCAGAAAAAATTCAGCCAAAGACCAATTATTTTTCTGGTCTCCCCGAGGATTAAAGGCCGTCGACATGCAAGAGGGGGCGCGGCTCACGCCGCGCCCCCTCGCTGTCAGGTCCGCCCGATGTCCCGGGGCTCAGTGCGCGTGCGCCCCCTCGGCACCGATTCCGGTCTCCGAGCGGACGAACTGCGCGTCGAACAGGGCACGCTCTCGCTTCGCCCGAGCTGTGTTGTCGAGCTTCGACACGACGTAGATCGTCAGGAAGGCCAGCGGCATCGAGAACAGCGCCGGGTTGTCGTAGGGGAAGATCGCCACGGGGTTGCCAAAGGTGGTGACCCAGACGGCCTTCGACAGGACGACCATGCCGACGGCCGCGAACAGGCCGACAAAGCCGCCGATGAGGGCGCCCCAGGTGGTGGTGCCCCGCCACAGGATCGACATGGTGAGGACGGGGAAGTTGCAGCTCGCCGCCACCGAGAAGGCGAGGCCGACCATGAAGGCGACGTTCTGGTTCTCGAAGACGTAGCCGAGGTAGATCGCCACGATGCCGATCACCACCGCCGAGATCTTGGACAGCCGCACCTCGGAGGCTTCGTTGGTGCGCCCGCGGGCGATGACGCTGGCGTAGAGATCGTGGCTGACGGCCGAGGCGCCCGCCAGCGTCAGGCCGGCCACCACGGCCAGGATGGTAGCGAACGCCACCGCCGAGATGAACCCGAGGAAGTACGGTCCGCCCACGGCGTTGGCGAGGTTCACCGCGACCATGTTGGTTCCGCCGACCATGTCCTTCAGCTTGTCGAAGGCGCCGGCCGGGCCGAGCTTGAAGTAGACCGGGTCGGACATCAGCAGGGCGATGCCGCCGAAACCGATGATGAACGTGAGGATGTAGAAGTAGCCGATGAGGCCGGTGGCGTAGAACACCGACTTTCGAGCCGCCTGGGCGTCGGACACCGTGAAGAACCGCATGAGGATGTGCGGCAGGCCGGCGGTGCCGAACATGAGGCCCATTCCGAGGGAGATCGCCTCGATGGGATTGTTGACGAGGCCGCCCGGTCCCATGATCGCGTCGCCCTTGGGGTGCGTCGCGACGGCCGCCGAGAACAGGGCCTCGGGATTGAAGCCGTATTTGTAGAGCACCGCGCCGGCCATGAAGGTGGCGCCGCCGAGCAGCAGGCAGGCCTTGATCACCTGGACCCAGGTGGTGGCCTTCATGCCGCCGAAGGCGACGTACACGATCATCAGCACGCCGACGATGACCACGGCGTAGAGGTAGGGCAGGCCGAACAGGAGTTGAATGAGTTTCCCCGCTCCGACCATTTGCGCGATGAGGTAGAACGCCACCACCACCAGGGTTCCGATCGCCGAGATGATGCGAATGGAGGTCTGGTCGAGGCGGAAGCTCGCCACGTCGGCGAAGGTGAACTTGCCGAGATTGCGCAGGCGCTCGGCGATGAGGAACAGCACGATGGGCCAGCCGACGAGGAAGCCGGTGGAGTAGATCAGACCGTCGAAGCCCGAGGTGTAGACGAGGCCCGAGATGCCGAGGAAGGACGCCGCCGACATGTAGTCGCCCGCGATGGCGAGGGAGTTGGTCCCGGCCGAGATACCGCCGCCGGCGGCATAGAAGTCGGCGGCCGACTTGGTGCCCTTGGCGGCCTTGTAGGTGATGCCGAGGGTGAAGAGGACGAAGAAGCCGAACATGCCGATGGCCGGCCAGTTCGTGGCCTGCTGGGAGACGGCACCGAGATCGGGGCCGGCGGCGAAGGCCGCCCCGACGGCCAGCGCCGCCATGGCGCTCCCGAGAAGAACAGGATGGTTGAAGCGGCTCATCGGGCGAGATCCCGGTTGAGTTCGGCCGTCAGCGCATCGAAGCGGCCGTTGGCACGCTGGACGTAGATGCCCGTGAGGATGAAGGCGAAGACGATCACGGCCACGCCGAGGATGAGGCCGAGCGACGTGGTCGCGCTGCCGACCTTGGTGGCGAGCAGCGCCTTGTCGAAGGCGATGAGGCCGATGAAGCCGAAATAGACCACCAGCATCGCGCCGGTGAGGATCCAACCAAACCGCGTGCGTTCGTGCACGAGTTCCTTGAACCGCGGATTCTGCGCGATCCGCGCAGTGACAGGATCAGACATGGCGCAGCTTTCCCCGTGAGCCGGCTCCTTCTCCAGGATGCCGAACTCAGATGTTGATGATGCCGTGGAAGTCGGTGGTTCGGCGAGCGTCGAGGGGACGCCCGCCTTGTCCGCCGTTCGATCGCGTTCAGTGCGTCCGGTTCTGGCGGTTCTCGATGAGATCCTCGACGACCGCCGGCTCGGCGAGGGTCGAGGTGTCGCCGAGCGAGGAGAACTCGTCCTCGGCGATCTTGCGCAGGATGCGGCGCATGATCTTGCCCGAGCGGGTCTTGGGCAGGCCCGGCGCGAACTGGATCAGGTCCGGCGACGCGATGGGGCCGATATCCTTGCGGACCCAGGCCACGAGCTCCTTGCGCAGGGCGTCGGACCCCTCTTCGCCCTCCATGAGCGTGACGTAGGCGTAGATGCCCTGGCCCTTCATGGAATGGGGGTAGCCGACCACGGCCGCCTCGGAGACCTTGGCGTGGGCGACCAGGGAGGATTCCACCTCCGCCGTGCCCATGCGGTGGCCCGAGACGTTGATGACGTCGTCGACGCGGCCGGTGATCCAGTAATAGCCGTCGGCATCGCGCCGGCAGCCGTCACCGGTGAAGTAGGTGCCCGGATAGGTCGAGAAGTAGGTCTGCTCGAAGCGCTCGTGGTCGCCGTAGACCGTGCGCATCTGGCCGGGCCACGAATCCTTGATGCACAGGTTGCCCTCGCAGGGTCCGTCCAGGGCCTTGCCCTCGGCATCGACGATCATCGGCTGCACGCCGAAGAACGGCCGCGTGGCCGAGCCGGGCTTGAGCCGCGTGGCGCCCGGCAGGGGCGTGATGAGGATGCCCCCGGTCTCCGTCTGCCACCAGGTATCGACGATGGGGCAGCGGGAATCGCCCACCACCTTGAAGTACCAGTCCCAGGCCTCCGGGTTGATGGGCTCGCCGACCGAGCCGAGGACCCGCAGGGACGACCGCGAGGTCCGCTTCACCGGCGCCTCGCCGCCACCCATGAGCGAGCGGATCGCGGTGGGCGCGGTGTAGAAGATATTGACCTTGTGCTTGTCGACCACGTCCCAGAACCGGGAGTTCGACGGATAGGTCGGGATGCCCTCGAACATCAGGGTCGTGGCGCCGTTGGCGAGGGGCCCGTAGACGATGTAGCTGTGGCCCGTGACCCAGCCGACATCGGCCGTGCACCAGTAGACCTCGCCCTCGCGGTAATCGAAGACGTATTGGTGCGTCATCGAGGCGTAGACGAGGTATCCGCCGGTGGTGTGGACCACGCCCTTGGGCTGGCCCGTGGAGCCGGAGGTGTAGAGGATGAAGAGCGGGTGCTCGGCCTCGACGGCCTCGGCCGGGCAGTCGTCGGTGACCTGGGCGGCGGCCTCGTCGTAATAGACGTCGCGGCCCGGCTCCATGGCGACGGCGGAGCCGGTGCGGCGCACGACGACGACGTGGTCGACGGCGTCCTTGCCGAGGCGCGCGATGGCGGCGTCCACGTTGGCCTTGAGCGGAACCTTGCGCCCGCCGCGCAGGCCCTCGTCGGCGGTGATGACGAGCTTCGAGGCGCAGCCTTCGATCCGGCCGGCGAGGGAATCCGGCGAGAACCCGCCGAACACGATGGAATGGATCGCCCCGAGCCGCGCGCAGGCGAGCATGGCGTAGGCGGCCTCGGGGATCATCGGCAGGTAGAGGGTGACGCGGTCGCCCTTGGAGACGCCGCGATTGCGCAGCACGTTCGCCATCCGGCAGACTTCGGCGTGAAGCTGGCGGTAGGTGATGTGCTTGGATTCCGTCGGGTCGTCGCCTTCCCAGATGATGGCGACCTGATCGCCGCGGGTCTCGAGATGGCGGTCGACGCAGTTATAGGCGACGTTGGTACGGCCGTCCTCGAACCACTTGATCGAGATGTTGCCCGGCTCGAAGCTGGTCTCCTTCACCTTCGTGAACGGCGTCGACCAGTCGATCCGCTTGCCGTGCTCGCCCCAGAAAGCCGAGGGGTCGTCGACGGAGGCCTTGTACATCGCCTGATACTTGGCGTCGTCGGCATGGGCACCCTCGGCCCACTCGGCGCGGACTTCCACCACCTTCTCGTCCATGGCGTTTTCCCTTGCGGTGCCCGATCGTATCGCGATGATCCGCGCAGCCGGGACTTCCTAAAAACCTTCTTAGGCGCAGGGAGATATCCACGGCAAGCGCCCAGCCCACTATACTTCGGGACGGGGTGCCCGAAGATGATGCGTCACAGCATTCCGATGCAGCCGGGGCGGATTCCCGCCCGATCTTGCGGTCGAGGGTGCGCGCCTGCCGGGTCGCCTGTGACGATTCCCGTCGGGGCTCGCCGTCCGGGGCACGGCCCGGGAAGAAGCGGGTGGAGACGGTCTGCAGCATGGGGCCCGCCCGGTTCGACGGGTCGCGCACCGCCCCGGTCGTTCGCCCGGTCAGGCGCGCCGGCTGGCCTGGGCCGCCGGAAACAGCATCTCCACCAGGGTGCCCTCGTCCTTGCGGCTGGTGATCCGGAACTCGCCGTGGTTGGCCTCCACCAGGGCCTTGGTGATGGGCAGGCCGAGGCCGGTGCCGCCGCCGGGGCGCGGTCCCTGCACCGCGGCGGCGCGGTACGGCTCCAGCAGGGCGTCGACCTCGTCGGGGGACAGTCCGATGCCGGTGTCGCGCACCCTGAGGGCGATCTCGCCCCGGTCCGCCATGGTGGTGGAGACGATGACCTGACCGCCGGCTTCGGTGAAGCGGATCGCATTGGCGATGACGGTGAGGGCGGCCTGCCGCAGGGAGCGCTCGTCGGCGACGAGGGGCGCGAGGTCGGCGGAGAAGCTGGTGCGGACCACGATGCGCTCGCGGGCGGCCTCCGGCTGCATCTGGGCGACGCAGCGCGAGACGAGCTCGTTCAGGGGAATCTCGGTGAAGTCGAGATCGAGGCGCCCGGCCTCGATCCGCGCGAGATCGATGAGGTCGTCGATGAGGCCGACGACCTCCGCCCCGGACGTTCGAATATCGTCGAGGTAGTCACGGTAGCGCTCGCTGCCCAGCGGACCGAACGGCTCCGTCAGCATCAGGTCGGTGAACCCGAGGATGCCGCTCATCGGCGTGCGGATGGCGTGGCTGATCCGGGTGAGGAACTCGGATTTCCGGGCGCTCGCCGTCTCGGCGCGGCGCAGGGCGTCGGGATCGGACGCCCGCGGATCGTCCGTCGTTGCGGCGTCCTTCGCCGGAACGGGCCGGAGGATCGCGCAGAGACGGGGCTCGGCCGTGCCCGGCACGGCCCGGACGTCGAGCCGGAGGGGGAGGGGGCCATCGGGCCCGCGGGCGATCACGTCGCGTGCCGCGCCCTGCGGCACGCCGTGGGCCACGGCCAGGACATCGACGGTGCTCTCGGGGGCGAACAGGCTCAGGAGACTCTCACCCACCACTTCGCGCGGATCGGCGCCGAACAGCGCGGCGGCGGCGCGGTTGAGGCCGAGGATGCGGGCGCTGCCGTCGAGGGTGACGACCCCCTCGTCGAGGGCATCGAGGATGCCGATGGCGTCGTGGGCGCGATGCGCGGCGAAATCCCGTGCGATCCGCTCCGCCGTCAGCGCGCGGGCCGGCTCGTCCGCCACCGCGTCGCGTGCGAGGAGGATCTCGGCCGGACGGCCGCACCAGTCGATGTCGGATCGCTGGAGGTCGACGCCGCGACGGTCACCCTCCCGCGTGGTGAGGATCGCCGGCGCATCGCTCGCGGTCCGCTCGTGGGGCGGCAGGCCCTGGAACAGGTGGGCGATGCCCCCGGCCGCCGCGAGGGCGTCGAGGTCCGCGAACCCCGCAAGGTCGAGGAGGGTCCGGTTGGCGAACAGGACGTCCGCGCCGCGGTAGACCAGAACGCCGGTGGGCAGGCGCTCCAGGGTGGCGACCAGGGCCGCCTCCGGCGCAGGAGGTTCGGGCGCGAAAGCTTCGGGTGCAGGCGGTTCCGGCGGCCTTGGCGGCGGCCCGGGAAACGGCATCACGGCGCCGCCCGACGTCCCGCGCTCATCCTCGGGCGACTCGGCGGACTCGTCGCCGGCGAAGCGCGCGCCGAGGGCACGGGCGATCTCGCGGAATGCCGCGTGCTCGTGCGTCGTCAGGGACGCGTCGACCTCCGGCTCCGGTAGCGTCGGCACCCCCTCGGGGTCGGAACGATCCCGGGGGAGCAAATCCGCGACCGCCGCCGGGGGAAGCGCTTCGTGGGACCCGAGCTCTAGCAACGTTTCGGGAGAGGAAGCTTCAGGAGATGAGGCTTCGGAGACGCTCACGGGATCGGCGCGGCGCACGACGCCGAAGCCGGCAAACCCGCGCATCGCCTGCCCGGCGGGCGCGAGGGGAACGCCGGACAGGTCGAGATCGACGATCCGGTCCGGGTCGTCGAGGCGGATGCCGAGGGGGATCGCGCGGAAGGTCCGGTGGGCGTCGAGGACCGCGATCAGCCCCTCGGCGTCGCGGGCGATGCCGGCCCGCGACAGGGCGGCCCAGGACCGCCCGAGGAGCGCACCGCGCAGGAGCGCCCCCGCCGGGCCGCCGAGCCGCACCAGGATTCCGGCCGCATCGGTCTGCCAGGTGAACCGCGGAACGGCGCCGGGTCCGGCGGCCGCGTCGTGGACGTCCGACCGGTCCACGGCCCCTTCCGCCGGCGCAGGCACCGGCACGGTCCCGACGGATTCAACAGGGCGAAGGCGCGGGGCAGGCTCCGTCAGGACCAGGACCAGGACCACGCGACCGTCGGAGACCGGTGCCCGCACGACGAAGCAGGTCGTCGGCGTGGCGAGGCCGCGGCGATCGAAGCGGATTCGCGCGAGGGTGGGCTGCGCCGTCGCCCGGATCTGCGCGTCGAGGCGAAGGCCGGCGGCGACGGCGCCATCCGCCCCCGCGATGGCGCGGGCCACGGGGGCGGCCGCCCGCGAGGCGTGGACGAGGCGCGTACCGGTCCCGTCGAGGATGATCAGGGCGCGATCGGGCCCGCGCAGGAACGGGCCGAGGCGCGGATCGCCGTCCAGGCCCCGCACCATCGCGTCCAGCGCCGCATCGTCCCTCAGGCCCGGCCCTTCGACCCCGTTTTCGAACATTCGCACCCAGTTCACGTGGCTGGCCTATGGAGAGGATGTTTTCTCTTTACCCCCGGCTGGGTGGGGAGTGGACATCAATCGGCGGCGCCACACGTTTACCTGTTGTCAATCTTAACGCACCCGCACAGGGTGGCATAGGGCGGACAGTGTGTTATTGTGCAGCGCACAACGAACGATCAACAAGCAGTCCAAGAGGAGAGGATGATGACCAGCACCCCGAATTATGAAGTCCCCGCCGAGATGCGCGACTTCGCCGAAAAGAGCGTCGACCAGGCGCGCAAGGCCTTCGACTCGTTCATCGGCGCGGCACGCCGCACCGCCGACACCGTTCAGGGTTCGGCCGAGACCGCCCGGACCAGCGCGCACGACGTGTCCGCCCGCGGCTTCGAGTTCGCCGAGCAGAACGTGACGGCGGCCTTCGATCTCGCCCAGAAGCTCGTCCGCTCGCGCGACCTCCAGGAGGCCATGCAGCACCAGGCCGAGTTCGTCCGCAGCCAGTTCGCGGCGATCCAGGCCCAGGCCAAGGAGTTCGGCGGCCTCGCCCAGACGGCGATGCAGCAGAGCGCCGAGAAGGCCAAGGGCGTCATGCAGGAATCGGCCGAGCATGCCCGCAAGGCCATGGAGCAGGGCGCCGAGGCCGCACGCAAGGCCGGTGCCGACACCGAGCAGGCCATGCGCAACGCCGGCAACAACTGAACGCCCGGCTTTCGAACCGTCCCGACGGCCCGTTCCGCCTCCGGCGGGGCGGGCCGTTCCATGTCGGAATGCGACGCGAAGCGCGGAGCGCGGGTCCCGCCCCGGACCGTTCCGGCCACGGGTTTTCGCGCCGGCCCCGCGGCAACCGGATTCCACTTCCCGGGGCGATGCTTTAACGGTTGCGCCCAGTCGGGCGTCCCGCCCGAGACGGACCGGATGGATCGAGGAGCGCGTATCCCATGCGACCTGCCTATCGAATCAGCGTGATGGTCGCGGCCCTGGCGGCAGCGCTCGGCTCCCAGGGCGCCAGCGCGCAGTACTACGACGACGGCTACGACCGGCCGCCGCCGCGCCGCTACTACGACGATCGCGGGCCGCCGCCACGGCGCGCCTACGACGACCCCTACGCCCGCCCGGCCCCGCGCCGCGCCGCCACGGGTCTCAACTGCGATGCCGTCCAGTCGGGCCTCACCGGCTTCAAGCCGTATTCGTGCCCGCTGCCGGGACCGCGCCCCCTCGGGGTCCGCTGCTTCTGCGACATGCCCATCGCCTCGTTCAGCGCCCCGCAGACCGCCGTCGGCCGGGTGGTCCCGTAGGGCCACCGCCACCGCGAACGCGAAAGAGCCGCCCCGTCTTCCGACGGGGCGGCTCTTTCGTTTCCGGACGGGTCGTTCCCAGATCCGAAAAGATCAGTTCAGCACGACGACCTTGGCACCGACACGGACGCGCTCGTACAGGTCGGTCACGTCCTCGTTGGTCATCCGGATGCAGCCCGACGACACGGCCTGCCCGATGGTGTCCGGCTCGTTCGAACCGTGGATGCGGTACTCGGTGCTGCCGATGTACATGGCGCGGGCCCCGAGGGGGTTCTCGACGCCGCCGGCCATGTAGCGCGGCAGGTCGGGACGGCGGGCGATCATCGCGGCCGGCGGGGTCCACGACGGCCACTCCTTCTTGGCCGTCACGGTCTTGGTGCCCGACCAAGTGAAGCCGGGACGGCCGACGCCGACGCCGTAGCGGATGGCCTCGCCGTTCGGCATCACGAAGTAGAGGCGCCGCTCGGCCGTGGAGACCACGATGGTGCCGGGCTTGTAGTCGCCGCGGAAATCCACGATCTCGCGCGGGATCGGGGCGACCTGCGCCTGGGGGGCGGCCTGCACGCCCTGGCCGACGGTGCCCTGGTAGCCGTAGGGACTGGCGCCGGTCTGACCGTAGGCGGGGTCGGCGTAATAGTCGTCGCCGGCCTCGGTGCCGAAGGGATCGTAGGGGTTTGCCAGCACCGGACCGCTGGACAGAACACAGACGCTTAGAATGCCCGCGAGGGCGGAGGCGAAGGTCTTCATCGTGGATGCCTTACCTGAAGCGTAACCTTTGCTATACAAGCGTAGGCGTAGGCCGCCGGTTCCACGAGGCCCTGAAGATTTCGTTTCCCCGCGGCCCGGGCCCGGTCAGAACACCTCGTCGGTGTGCACGTCGAAGCGGGCGAGGTGGGCGTACCCGAAGTTCGTGGTGATCGCGACGTCCGTGGCGTCCCGGCCCCGGGCCATGACGATGCGGCCGATGCGCGGCGTGTTGTGGCGCGCGTCGAACGTGTACCAGCCGCCGTCGAGATAGACCTCGAACCACGCCGAGAAATCCATCGGGTCGGGGACGGGCGGGATGCCGATATCGCCGAGGTAGCCGGTGCAGTAGCGCGCCGGGATGTTCATGCACCGGCAGAAGGCGACGGCGAGATGCGCGAAGTCGCGGCACACGCCCTGGCGCTGCATGAACCCGTCCCAGGCCGTCCGGGTGGCATCGGCGCACATGTAGTCGAAGCGGATGCGCTCGTGGACGTAGTCGACGATGGCCTGCACCCGGCCCCAGCCCATGGGCGTCCCGCCGAACAGGGACCAGGCGGTCTCGGACAGCTTGTCGGTGTCGCAGTACCGGCTGCCGAGGAGGTAGACGAGGACGTCCGCGGGCAGGTTCTGGACCTCGATCTGCTGGGCGTAGGGCGCGTAGACGTCGGGCTGCCCGGAATCCTGCACGATGAAATCGGCCGAGATGGTCAGCCGGCCCACCGGCGTCACGATGCGCGTGAGGATGTTGTCGAACACGTCGCGGTACTCCTGCGACGGGATCGGCGGGTCGAAGGTGATCATGTGCGGCGTGAGCAGATCGGGCATCCGCGAGGGATGCACGCTCAGCGCCAGGATCATGGGTGTCGGCTGAACCGATTCGAAGGCGATGTCGAACCCAGTCCTGATCTTCATGATGCTCACCTGATCTCTCGAACCTGGAATGCCGTACCCCGGAAACGATCGGGGGAATGCAGTAATCGGACCGTCAACGCGCGAGCATGGGATCGGGAACCCGGGCGTCGCTGGCGCTCGGCTCCACCTCGTCAACGGCGACGCTGACCGTCATGCCGAGGTCGTCGGCGGGAAATCCGAAGAAGGAGCCGTGCAGGGGGACCGCCTGGCGCGGGTCGCGGGCGACGGCGACGCGGATGAGGTCGCGGTTGCCGACGATGCCGTTGGTCGGGTCGAACTCGATCCAGCCGGCCCCCGGCAGGTAGACCTGGACCCAGGCATGGGTGGACCCGCCTCCGACATGGCGCTCACGGTCGCCGCGCGGGTTGTAGAGGTAGCCCGAGACGAACCGGGCCGCCATGCCGAGGGCCCGCACCGCCTCGATCATCAGCACGGCGAAGTCGCGGCAGCTGCCGCGCTTGAGCCGCAGGGTGGTGACGGGGTCCTGCACGCCCTTCTCCTGTCGGGCGAGGTAGGCGAAGTTGCGCCGCACGCTGCGGGTCATCTCCGCGAGGAGCTCCTGGGTCGCGATCCGTCCCGTGGAGGGGACGAAGCCGCGGGCCCAGGCATCGACCTCGTTGCGCGGGTCGGGGTGCTGGCGCTCCATGGAGCGGCTGAGATCGGCGATGTCGTCGGCACCGTAGCCGAACGGATAGAAAGCCGCGTGCGGCGCCAGGGGGAAGTCCGGCGCCAGTTCGGGCGTGTGGTCGAGGGTGATGCTGCAGTCGAAGACGAGGGTGGAGGCCCGGCCCTGGAAGGCGGCCACGGCGACGCAATTGCCGAACACGTCGTGCATCCAGCGCAGGGAGACCGGCTCGGGCGTGATCTTGAGGGCCGCCGCGATGAGGCGCTGGTCGTAGCTGTCCCGCGGCCGGAACATGATCCGGTGCTCGCCGAAGCCCACGGGCTGACGGTAGCGGTAGGTGGTGATGTGGCGGACGGACAGGATCGGCACGGATCGGCTCCGCCGCGCCGGACAGCGCGGTCTCGCTCCCGATTAATGCAAGAGGTGCGCCCAGGCGAGATGGTGCACCGCAAAATGCGACGTTCTCAACGGAGCACCGGCTGCGGCTCGGTCCGGGCCCGCTCCGCCTCGCCGAGGAGGTCGAGGGGTCGCCAGGGCTTGGGAATGAACACCGCCTGCGGCGCGAGGGCCCCGGGGCGCTGCGTCCGCTGGCCGGAGGTCACGACGAGCCGGGTCGTCGGCCACAGGAGGGCGATGGCGGACGCGAGCTGGACGCCGTCCATCACACCGGCGAGATGCACGTCGGCGAAGACGAGGGAGACGTCGCCACCGCGCTCGCGCATGATCGCGATGGCTGCCTCGGCGCTGTCGCACCCGACCACGCTGAGCTCGGTTTCCTCGAGCAGGGCCTCGGCCAGGGCGCGGGTGGCCGCGTCGTCCTCCACCACGAGGGCGAGCTTGCCGGACTTGGCGGCGACGGGGCCGGCGGGGGCCACGGGCTCGGGCCGGCGTTCCTGCCGCTCGGGCTGGCGCACCTGCCGCACGAGGGCGGCCAGATGCTCGGGCACGCCCTCGGCGATGAGGTCGTCGTAGAACGAGGCCAGGGCCTGTCCGATCCGATCGAGGGACAGGCTGGGATTCAGGGTTTCGGCGGAACCGGGACGGCGTCCCACGGGCGTGAGCGAACGCGGCGAGCCGTTGGTAGGGACCTCAGGATCGGCCAAGCGAAGCCTCCGGCGTTGGTGTCTCGGGGGGCCCGGACATCGGGCACCCGGACAGTAAAGCCGGGACGGCGCCCTCAGTTGCCAGAAAATCCGATCCTCGGATGTCCGCAGATCCCGGGGATCACTCGGCCGAGGCGTCGGCGTAGGCCATGATTCCGGCCACGGAGCGGACATCGCGGTAGCGGGCGCCGCGCGCGCTCATCATCGCCTCGAACTTCTCGTGGACCTGGGCGACGGAGAGGCTGGTCGCCTTGCGGCGGCCGCGCTGGGCGGCGAAGAAGATGGTCTTGTTGGCCCGCGCCGGTCCCGGCAGCATCTGGGCGGCGGCGGCCTTGGGCTTGTCGGCGACGGTGGCGAGGAATTCCTCGGCGTCGTCCGGTCCGAGGAAGTGGGCGAGGTAGACCTCCCCCAGGGACAGGTCGCGGCCGATGCGCAGGGCGATGCGGGCGGCGTCGCGCTTGAGCATCTCGCCGGCCATGAGGGCGGAGAGGTAGGGGTCGCGGCGCAGTTCGAGGATGCGGGTGCGCTCGGCGGGGTCGGCGACGGCGGGGCGTCCGTTGTCGCCCGTCACCACGAGGGCGGCGTCCTGGGTCAGCCCGTGCTTGGGACCGAAATCGCGCACCACCCCGAGCCAGGTCCGCTCGATGAACTGGAACAGGCCCGTGGCCGAGGAGGTCTGCGCCTGGACCTCGGTCTTGAAGCTCGATTCCTTGTCGGCCACCGCCATGAGCAGGACGGGGTCGGTCTGCACGGCCTGGGCGGCGCGGACGATCTTCTGCACCAGGTGGCGCCGGATCTTCATCGGACCGAATTCGAGGACGTCGTTGGGGTCGCCCACCGCGCTCTCGGTGATGAGGAAGTCGTAGGACACCCGGTCGACGGCGTTGGAGCCGAGTTCGGTGTCGAGGTCGTGGATGGGCGCGAAGGCCGCCGACGCCGTCAGGACGCTGGCGGGCGCGCCGAGAATCGCGGGGGGACCGACCTGGACCCGGGGCCGGGGCATGGCGACGGTGGTCATCGCCTGGGCCGACTGCACCACGCCGCCGAGGCCGGACCCGTTCGGACCGACGCCGTTGAGCAGGGCGACACTCAGGCCGCCGGCGAGCAGGGTCACCGACAGGACGGAGCGGATGAGGGCGGTGCGGCTGCCGTGCTCGCGGCCGACCCGGCCCCCGAGGGTGAGGGCGTCCGAGGCCGGAAACGTCGCGTTCGCGGTCGATCGCCCGCGCAGGGGACCCCTGACGGGGCCGGTGGCGAGGGCAGTCCGTGACGATCCGACCGTGCGACCCTGCATGTGCTCTTCTCGTCCCCGCGGCTGGTAACTCCGGGGACGGATTAACTTGACAGATGTGGCGACAACACGGCCCCGCCCGTGGCGAAGCCGTGGCGCCGGACTTTTCCTCAGCCGATGCGGGCCCGGAGGGCGGCCACGACGGCGTCGCCCATGCCGGCGGTGCCGAGGGCCTGCGTTCCCTCGGCGGCGATGTCGCGGGTGCGGGCCCCACTCGCGAGGGCATCCGTGATGGCGCCGTCGAGGAGATCGGCGGCCTCGCCGAGGCCGAACGAGTAGCGCAGGGCCATGGCCAGGGACCCGATCATGGCGAGCGGGTTGGCGAGGTCGCGTCCGGCGATGTCCGGGGCCGAACCGTGCACGGGCTCGTAGAGGGCTTTTCGCGAGCCCTTGGCATCGACGGCGCCGAGGGACGCCGACGGCAGCATCCCGAGGGACCCGGTGAGCATGGCCGCCACGTCGGAGAGCACGTCGCCGAACAGGTTGTCGGTCACGAGCACGTCGTACTGCTTGGGGCGGCGCACGAGCTGCATGGCGCAATTGTCGGCGAGCACGTGCTCCAGGGCCATGTCGGCGTAATCGGTCTGGTGGACGCGGGTGACGACCTCCTTCCACAGGACGCCGGACTTCATCACGTTGTGCTTCTCGGCCGAGGCCACCCGGCCCGAGCGCTTGCGCGCCAGATCGAAGGCGACGTGGGCGATGCGCTCGATCTCCCCCGTGGTGTAGACCTGGGTGTCGACGGCGCGCTTCGAACCGTCGGGGAGGGTGGTGATCTCCTTCGGCTCGCCGAAATAGACGCCGCCCGTGAGTTCGCGCACGATCATGATGTCAAGGCCCTCGACGAGCTCGCGCTTGAGGGCGGAGGCGTCGGCGAGCGCCGGGTAGCAGATGGCCGGGCGCAGGTTGGCGAACAGGCCGAGATCCTTGCGCAGGCGCAGCAGGCCCGATTCGGGGCGGATCTCGTAGGCGACCTCGGCCCATTTCGGACCGCCCACCGCGCCCAGGAGCACGGCGTCGGCGGCGTCGGCCCGGGCCAGGGCCGCGTCGGTGAGCGCCACCCCGTGGGCGTCGATGGCACAGCCGCCGACGAGGTCGTGCTCGGTCTCGAACGCCGCGATGCCGGCCTGGCCGAGAAAGCCGATCACCGTCTCGACCTGCGCCATCACCTCGGGGCCGATGCCGTCGCCGGGCAGGAGGAGGAGCTTGTAGCTGGTCATGGGATGCACTCGCTTGGGCCAAACCGTATCGCGGGGCTGTATCCAGACCATCGGGGCATTGGCAAGCGCGTGACGCACGGCATAAAAACAGGGGTTGCACCACCGGGACTAGTTCAACCCGAAAACGAATGTCTCCTGTGGCGATCCGCTTCTGAAGGTCGCTGCAAATCGTAGCCCATGGGCCACATGCATGGTAGATGTTCGACGAACGCCCGAGTTCGACCAGTGGCTCAGGCATCTGCGCGATATCCGGGCGAAAGCGCGGATCGCGCTGCGGATCGATCGGCTGATGCTGGGAAATCCCGGTGACGTGAGGCCCGTCGGCGAAGGCGTCAGCGAGTTGCGGATCGATGTCGGGCCCGGCTACCGCGTCTACTTCGTCCGTCGCGGCGATCTTTGGATCATGCTGCTGTGCGGAGGCGACAAGGGCAGCCAGGAACGGGACATCCGCCGCGCGAAGGTCCTGGCGAGCACCGTTTGAGGAGATACCGGCATGAGCGAGACGCAGCCCTACGACTCGGCGGACTATCTCGATACGAAGGAAGCCGTGGCGGAATATCTGTCAGCCGCCATCGAAGACGGCGATGCCGCCCTGTTTCGGACCGCCCTCGGCGTTGCGGCGCGGGCCTGTGGCATGACGCAGATCGCGCGGGAGGCCGGACTCTCCCGCGAGAGCCTCTACCGGGCGTTGTCCGATGACGGGAACCCGAGCCTCGACACCGCCCTGCGTGTCCTGAAAGCCATGAATATCCGGCTGTTCGCCCGCGCCGGAACCCTCGCGGACGCCGGGCAGCCCTAAGCGGCCGCCACCCACCGGCCCAGACACCGATGGGCGGCGCACGGTCGAACTCAGACCTTCCGCGCCACGGTGAACCGCGCCGCATCCCGCAGGATCTGCGCCCTGTCGCCCCAGGCCGAGACGGCGTCCTCGCAGACGCCCACGAGCCGGTCGCACTCGGCGCGCGCGCCGTCGAGGCCGAGGCGGTCGACGAGGGTGGCCTTGCCGGCGTCCTTGTCCTTGCCCGTGGCCTTGCCCATGGCTTCCGCCGAGGCTTCACGGTCGAGGATGTCGTCGGCGATCTGGAAGGCCTGACCGAGGGCGTGGCCGTAGCGCAGGAGCGCGCGGCGCTGGTCCGGCGTCGCGCCGCCCACGATGGCGCCGGCCTCCACCGAGAACGCCAGGATCGCGCCGGTCTTCATGGCCTGGAGCTGGAGGGTGTCGTCGACGGTGAGGGAGACCGGGCCGAACCGCCCCTCCGCCCCGAGGTCGAGGAGCTGGCCGCCGACCATGCCGCCGAGGCCCGAGGCCTTGGCGAGGCCGAGCACGAGGTCGGCGCGGATGGCGGGGTCGGGCTGCCACGCCGAATCGGCCAGCACCTCGAAGGCCAGGGTCTGAAGGGCATCGCCGACCAGGATGGCGGTGGCCTCGTCGTAGGCCTTGTGGACGGTGGGCTTGCCGCGGCGCAGGTCGTCGTCGTCCATGGCCGGCATGTCGTCGTGGACGAGGGAGTAGCAGTGCACGAGCTCGATGGCCGAGCCGGCGGCGAGGGCGCCCGCCTCGGGCCCGCCGAGCATGCGGGCGGTCTCGACGGCGAGGAACGGCCGCAGGCGCTTGCCGCCACCCAGCACGGCGTGGCGCATGGCCTCCATGAGCCGCACGGGCCGGGTGATCTCGCCGGCTTGCGTCTCGGCGGTCAGGCGGTCGGCGAGCCAGGCCTCGACGGCGTCGGCCACCGTGGCGAGCCTGTGGGAAAACGCGTCGACCGAGGCATCCGCCTTGACCGAAGCGTGAGAACCTTGCGTTGACGTCATGGTCGGGCGGGCCTTCGGAAGTGGGAACGTGGCGCGAGTGCGGGAGGTTCGAATTCAGGACGAGGCGGAGCGAGCCGAACAGCCCCTGCGCCGCCGGTCGCCGCAGGCGGCCGCACGGCCGGCGCGCGGCCGGAGCCTGCGCCGGATCGTCGGCCTCGTCCTGCTGCTGCCCGCCCTCGCCCTGGGGTTCCTGCTCGCCATGGCGCTCGTCTATAGCGCGGTGACCCCGCCCTCAACCCTGATGCTCGGGCGATGGGCGGTCTTGAAGCCCGTGGACCGGCAGTCCGTGGCCCTGGCGGCGATCTCGCCCCACCTCGTCCAGGCGGTGATCGCCTCGGAGGACCAGCGCTTCTGCCTGCATGCCGGCGTCGATTGGGGCGCCCTGCGGGACGTGGTCGACGACGAGGAGGGCCCGAGCCGGGGCGCCTCGACGATCTCGATGCAGACGGTGAAGAACGTGTTCCTGTGGCCGGGCCGCTCGGTCCTGCGCAAGGGCCTGGAAATCCCCCTGGCCCTGGCGACGGACGCCCTGTGGGGCAAGCGCCGGATGCTGGAGGTCTACCTCAACGTCGCCGAGTGGGGGGAGGGGGTGTTCGGGGCCGAGGCCGCCGCGCAGCGCTGGTTCGGCAAGCCCGCCCGCGACCTGACGCGCGGGGAGGCGGCGTTGCTCGCCGCCGTGCTGCCCAACCCGATCCTGCGCAATCCGGCCCTGCCGTCGCGCGGGGTGCGGGCCCAGGCCGCCCGCATCCAGGCGCGGATGAACGGGGTCGGCGGCCTGATGGGCTGCCTCAAGCGGTAGCCTCCGGCCCCCGTGTCGCCGGAGGGGAAGTCGTGTCATAGAGCCGTTCGAAACCGAGGACCCGGCCCGATCGCCAAGGGCCGCATCAGGGACGGATACCACGTTGGCCGACGCGAACACCTTCGAACTCACCCTGGAGCGCATCGCGCTGATCCGCCGGATGGTGGTGGCCTGGAACCGGGAGGGCGCCGGCGCCCCCATCGTCCACCCGGACGCGCCCTACGGCAGCACCGACCGGGACGGCGACATCTTCAACGTCACCGGCGACGACGACGGGGCGGACGAGGAGCACCGGGCGCTCGGCGACGGCCTGGCGGTGTTCTGCGCCAACGCCGTCCTGAAGCCGGGGCGCTACGCCTACCACAACACCCTGGCCAAGCTCGATTCGTCGGATGTCGGCGACGTGTTTCGCGACGACGCCACCGGCGAGACGCCCGAGCACGTCACCTTCGACGTCACGGCGGAGCACATCGCCCTGGTCCGCGGCCTCGCGATCCGCTGGGATGCGAGCCGCGACGTGCCGGCCGTCGATGCCGATGCGCCCTACGGTGCGCGCACCGGCCTGCCGGAGCAGCACCACGAGATGCAGCCGGCCCTCCAGATCTTCCTGCGCTACGCCGACCTCGGCCCCGGCGCGTTCCGCCGGGCCGCCGAGGGCTGGCGACCGGTGTGACCGCGCGGCCGGGGCCGGCGGAAAGGACGCAGCCACGAACGTCCGGTCGGCACGGACGTTAGCGAGGAGAATCGTGCGGTGGTGCGCCCGATCGTGCCGGGGATGTGACGGATGATGCAACGCTGGCCGAGCCGGATCTGGATCGTCCGCCACGGCGAGAGCGCCGGCAACGTGGCCCGCGATGCGGCCGTCGATGCGGGCCTGACGCGGATCGACATCGCGGAGCGCGATGTGGACGTCCCCTTGAGCGATCGCGGCCGGCAGCAGGCCACGGCCCTCGGACGCTGGTTCGCGGCCATGCCGGATTCCGAGCGCCCGAACGTCGTCCTGACCTCCCCCTACGCGCGGGCCCGGCAGACCGTGACCGGCATCCGGGACGCCGGGGGCGTCGCAGGCGACGCGTCCCGGGATTTCGTCGACGAGCGGCTGCGCGAGAAGGAGCTCGGGCTCCTCGATCGCCTGACCCGCACCGGCATCGAGGAATTCCATCCCGAGCAGGCGCAGCTGCGCGCGCGCCTGGGCAAGTTCTACTATCGCCCCACCTGCGGCGAGAGCTGGTGCGACGTGATCCTGCGCCTTCGCGGGGCCATGGACACCGTCTCCCTGCATCACGGCGAGAAGCGCGTCCTCATCGTCGCCCATCAGGTCGTCGTGCTCTGCCTGCGCTACCTCCTCGAGAACATGACCGAGGCGGAGATCCTGGGGATCGATGCCGCGGGCGACGTCCTGAACTGCTCGGTCACCGAGTACGGATTCGCGGCGGAGGCCGGTTCCACCGGGCGACTCGCCCTCGAGCGCTACAACTTCGTGGCGCCGATGGAGCAGGCCGGCGCCCCCGTCACCGCCGAGTTCTCGAAGGAGGATGCTCGATGACCGGGACCCGGCTCACGGCGGAGCGGCTGCGGGAGCTTCCGCTGTCGACGCCCGAGGCGGGCAGCAAGGACGACCGCGGCAGCGTCCTCGTCCTCGGCGGCTGTGCCGAGGTGCCGGGTGCCGTGTTCCTCGCCGGCGTCGCGGCCCTGCGGGCCGGCGCGGGCAAGCTGAAGATCGCCTCCGTCCGCAGCGTCGCCACGGCGATGGCGCTGGCCGTGCCGGAGGCGATGGTGATCGGACTGCCCGAGACCGGGGCCGGGGAGATCGATCCGCACCCGTCCGCCGCCAGGATCGTCGAGGCGGCCGAGCCTTGCGACGCCGTCCTCGTCGGCCCCGGGATGAACACCTGCCCGAACACCACGATCCTGGCCTGCGCACTCCTCTCGGATCGGCCGGACACCGCCTACGTCCTCGATGCCGGGGCGATCTGCGGCCTCGACCCCGAGATCGTGCGCGCCCTCGGCCGCCCCCCCATCATCACGCCCCATGCCGGCGAGATGGCGCAACTGCTCGGCTGGGGGCGGGATGCCGTCGAGGCAGACCCCCTGCGGGCGGCGCGCCATGCGGCGGAGCGGCTGCGGGCCGTGGTGATCATGAAAGGCGCCGAGAGCTGGATCGTGGCCCCGGACGGCACGTGCTGGAACTATGGCGGCGGCGGGGTCGGCCTCGCCACCTCCGGGTCCGGCGACGCCCTCGCGGGCATCGTCGCCGGCATCCTGGCGCGGGGTGCCGACCCGTTCATGGCCGCGCTGTGGGGCGTCTACCTGCACGGCGAGGCGGGGGCCCGCCTCGCCGCCTCGGTCGGGCCGGTGGGCTTCCTGGCGCGCGAGATCTCCGGCGAGGTCCCGCAGATCCTGCGGACCTTCGCCAAAACCGCATCGGCTTAGCCGGCTCTTCGCGGACGGGTCCCCGCCCGGGGCGGGGACCCGACGCGCGGGGGCCTTACGCGCCGAGCTTCTTCTTGCGCTGGGCCAGGGTGCGCAGGCGGAGCGCATTGAGCTTGATGAAGCCCGCCGCGTCGCGGTGGTCGTAGGCGACGGCGCCCTCCTCGAAGGTGACGAGGTCCTGGTCGTAGAGGGAGTTCGGGCTGGTGCGGCCGATGACGTGGATGCCGCCCTTGTAGAGCTTCAGCCGGACCTCGCCGGTGACCATCTCCTGGCTCTTGTCGATGAGGGCCTGGAGCATCTCGCGCTCGGGGCTGAACCAGAAGCCGTTGTAGATCAGCTCCGCGTATTGCGGCATGATCTGGTCCTTCAGGTGCGCCGCGCCCCGGTCCAGGGTGATCGACTCGATGGCGCGGTGGGCCGGCAGCAGGATGGTGCCGCCCGGCGTCTCGTACATGCCGCGGCTCTTCATGCCGACGAAGCGGTTCTCGACGAGGTCGAGGCGGCCGATGCCGTTGTCGTGGCCGAGCTGGTTGAGCTTGGCCAGCAGGGTCGCGGGCGACAGCGTCTCGCCGTCGATGGAGACGGCGTCGCCCTTCTCGAAGCCGATGGTGACGATGGTCGGCGTGTCGGGCGCTTCCTCGGGCGAGAGGGTGCGCGAAAACACGTACTCGGGCACCTCGTCGGCGGGGTCCTCCAGCACCTTGCCCTCGGAGGAGGCGTGCAGGAGGTTCGCGTCGACGGAGAACGGGCTCTCGCCGCGCTTGTCCTTGGCGATGGGGATCTGGTGCTGCTCGGCGAAGGCGATGAGCTGCTCGCGGCTCTTCAGGTCCCATTCCCGCCACGGGGCGATCACCGTGACGTCGGGCTTGAGGGCGTAGTAGCCGAGCTCGAACCGGACCTGGTCGTTGCCCTTGCCGGTGGCGCCGTGACAGACGGCATCGGCGCCGAGGCGCTCGGCGATCTCGATCTGCTTCTTGGCGATGAGCGGCCGGGCGATGGAGGTGCCGAGGAGGTAGACGCCCTCGTAGACGGCGTTGGCGCGGAACATCGGGAAGACGTAGTCCCGCACGAATTCCTCGCGCAGGTCCTCGATGAAGATGTTCTCGGGCTTGATCCCGAGAAGCTCGGCCTTGGCCCGCGCCGGCTCCAGCTCCTCGCCCTGGCCGAGATCGGCCGTGAAGGTGATGACCTCGCAGCCGTAGGTGGTCTGAAGCCACTTGAGGATGATCGAGGTGTCGAGGCCGCCCGAATAGGCGAGCACGACCTTGTTGACGGGCTTCGGATTCGCGTCGGTCATCGGACTCGCTTCGGGTTGGAACGGGTATCGGAAGGGGCTGGTCGCGGCTTATCAGCGGACCGCCGATCGGTGCAACCGTCGTGCCGCGGGCGCGTTCGCTCCCGGTGGACACGGCTCCCGCGGCCTTGCTGGAACCACCGTGACGGGCGAAGCTCGTCCCCTCACCAAATCCGGAGTTTCGACGTATGCCGCGCCGGCCGACCCTCGAATTCTGGTACGAGTTCGCGTCCACCTACTCCTACCTCGCGGCCATGCGGATCGAGGCCCTGGCGGATGCGGCCGGGGTCGAGGTGCGCTGGCGCCCGTTCCTCGTCGGCCCGATCTTCGCCGCGCAGGGCTGGAATTCGTCGCCGTTCAACCTCTACCCGGCCAAGGGCCGCCACATGTGGCGCGACGTCGAGCGCGAGGCCGCGCGCCTCGGCCTGCCGTCGGTGACGCGCCCCGATCCGTTCCCGCAGAACAGCCTCAGCGCCACGCGGGCCGCCACCTACGGCATGGACCACGACTGGCTCGTGCCGTTCTCCAAGGCGGTCTACGAGGCGGCGTTCGCCCGCGGACAGTCCATCGCCGAACCGCCCGCCGTGGTGTCGCTCCTCAACGGCCTCGGCCTCGACGGGACGATCATCCTGAAGCAGGCGGCGGCCGAATCGAACAAGGGGCGCCTGCGCGTCAACGGCGAGGAGGCGCGCTCGCGCGGCATCTTCGGCGCACCAACCTTCCTCACCGGCGACGGCGAATTGTTCTGGGGCAACGACCGCCTGGAACAGGCCCTGGCCTGGGCTGCGGGCGACCGGCCCGGAGCGATGCGCGAGTAGACGTTTCGTCCCGGGCCGATCGGGACTAGAAACCGGGCCGATCGTTCCTCGCTCCCGGGCCACCCCATGCGCTTCGACCGCCGGCACTTCCTCGCCTCCACCGCCGGCCTCGGCCTCGGCCTCCTCGGGGCCGGCCGGGCCTCCGCCCAGGGCTACGGCCAGGCCTACAAGGTCGACAGCGACGAGGGTCGGCCCGTGGCCAACACCCGTCTGCCGGGCGAGATCGTCGGCGAGATCCCGGGGCTGAAGGGTGTGACCTATGTCGGACCGGCCGAGGCCGAGACGACCCTGTACGAGTTCTTCGACTACAATTGCCCGTACTGTCGCAAAGCCGCCTCCGACATGGTGTCGCTCGCCGAAAGCGACCCGACCCTGCGGATCGGCCTCGTCAACAATCCGATCCTGTCGCCGCAATCGGCCCAGGCCGCCAAGGTGGCCCTGGCCGTCCAGCGCAAGCTCGGCTCGGCCGCCGCCTGGAGCTTGTACAGGACCCTGCTGGCCGGGCGCGGCACCATCGACGGGACCGGGGCCCTGAAGGCGGCGGCCAAGCTCGGCGTGCCGTCGGCCGAGCTGGAGGCCATCGGCGACAGCGAGGAGGTCCGCCTCGCCCTCAAGGCGCAGATGCGGATGGCGGCCGATCTCGGGCTGGCCGCGACCCCGTCCTACGTGCTCGGCAACACCGGACTCCTCGGCCATCCCGGCGCCAAGTCCCTGGCCCGGATGATCGCCGCCACGCGGCGCTGCGACCGGATCGCCTGCTGAACCCGCCTCACCTTCGCCACCGTTTGGCGCGACCGATGCCTTCGCGTTCCGCCGCACTGCACAAGCCGGCGCGTCCCCGTCCGGGCCGCGCTGCGCCCTCCCGCCGTCC
>NZ_VRUZ01000150.1:0-6658 GCF_008039485.1 Methylobacterium sp. WL69
CCCGTCGTGCCCCCGGACGTCATGAATCCCGTCTTCGCGACCCTGCCGACGACCATCTTCACCGTCATGTCGGGCCTCGCCCGCGACCTCGGGGCGATCAACCTCGGCCAGGGCTTTCCCGACGATCCCGGCCCCGAGGACGTCCGCCGCAGGGCGGCCAAGGCGGTGCTCGACGGCGACAACCAGTATCCGCCGATGATGGGGCTGCAGGCCCTGCGCGGCGCCATCGCGGCGCATTACCGGCACCATCAGGCCCTCGACCTCGACCCGCAGACGGAGGTGATGGTGACCTCGGGCGCCACCGAGGCCCTGGCCTCCGCCCTGCTGTCGCTCATCGCGCCCGGCGACGAGGTCGTGCTGTTCGCCCCCCTGTACGACGCCTACCTGCCCCTGGTGCGCCAGGCCGGCGGCGTGCCCCGCATCGTCAACCTCCGTCCGCCGCATTTCGGGCTGGAGGAGGAGGCCCTGGCCCGGGTGTTCTCCGACCGCACGAAGCTCGTGGTGCTGAACAACCCCCTCAACCCCAGCGCCACGGTGCTGTCCGGCGAAGACCTCGCGCTGCTGGCGCGGTTCTGCACCCGCCACGACGTCACGGCCGTCTGCGACGAGGTGTGGGAGCACATCGTGTTCGACGGGGCGGCGCACGTGCCGCTCATGGCCCTGCCCGGCATGCGGAACCGGACGGTGAAGATCGGCTCGGCGGGCAAGATCTTCGGGCTCACGGGCTGGAAGGTCGGCTTCGTCATGGCGGCCCCGCCGCTCCTGCGCGCCATCGCCGGTGCCCACCAGTTCCTCACCTTCACCACGGCGCCCTGCCTGCAGGAAGCCGTGGCCTACGGGCTGGGCAAGTCCGACGCCTATTTCTCCGAGATGCGGGCCCGCTTCGCCCGCTCCCGCGACCGCCTGAGCGCGGGCCTCGCCGAGCGCGGCTTCACCGTGCTGCACTCGGCCGGGACCTACTTCCTCAACATCGACATCGCCCCCTTGGGCTTCACCGACGACGTGGCGTTCTGCGACGCCCTGGTGCGCCGGCACGGCGTCGCCGCGATCCCCGTGAGCGCGTTCTACGACGCGGATCCCGTGCGCCACGTCGTGCGCCTGTGCTTCGCCAAATCCGACGCCACCCTGGACGCTGCCCTCGACCGCCTCGGCGACGCCGCCGGGGGAACCGGGTGGAGGGCCGCGTGATGCGCGCCGGCATTGCGGGCGGACGCGGCCGGGGCCACATCCCGTGCCATGAGCACACCGCGCATCCCCCGAAGCCCCGTCCTGGACGCCACCCGAGACGCCGGTGTGGCGACGCCGTTCCGGCCCAGGGCCGACGACCGCGAGGCGACGCTCCTGCGCCTGGAGGCGCTGGCGCACCTCATGGACTCGGCCTTCCTGATTCCGGGCATCAACCGGCGGGTCGGCCTCGACGCCGTGGTCGGCCTAGTGCCGATCGTCGGGGATGTCGCCGGCATGCTCATCGCCTCCTACGTGGTCAACGAGGCGCGCCGCCTCGGGGCGCCGCGCTGGCTCGTCGCCCGGATGATGGCCAACGTGGTGTTCGACGGGGCCCTCGGCATCGTCCCCATCGCCGGCGACCTGTTCGATGCGGCGTTCAAGGCCAACCGCCGCAACGTCGCCCTGCTGCGCCGCCACCTCGAGAAGACCGGCGGCCTGCGCCCAAACGAGATCGAGGGCACCGCCGTGCGCATCGACGGCTGACACGGGCGTCGCGCGCCGGGGGCACCCAATGAATCAGGTCGCCCTGTCCCCCGCCGCGGCATCCGTGGCGCCTCCCCGCACGGGCTGGCTCTCGCCCCTGTCGCGGCGGCGCCTCGCCAACTTCCGCCGGAATCGCCTCGGTTACTGGTCGTTCCTCATCTTCGCCGCCCTGTTCGGCACGAGCCTGTTCGCCGAATTCATCGCCAACGACCGGCCCCTCGTCGTGTCCTACAAGGGCGAGATCCTGTTTCCCGTCCTCATCGACTATCCGGACGAGAAGTTCGGCGGGTTCTACGCCCGGCCGAACTACCGCTCGGCGGAGACCCGCCGGGAGATCGCCGACAACGGCTGGGCGATCTGGCCGCCGATCCCCTATGCCTACGACACCATCATCGACGGGCTGCCGACCCCCTCCCCGTCTCCGCCGACCTGGATGCTGACGGAGGAGCAGTGCCGGTCCGTGGGCGAGCCCTGCCGCGACCTCGAAACGCACTGGCTCGGCACCGACAACACCACCCGCGACGTGCTGGCGCGGATCATCTACGGCTTCCGCATCTCGGTGCTGTTCGGGCTGATCCTCGCGGTGATCTCGTCGGTGATCGGCGTCGTCGCCGGCGCCGTGCAGGGCTATTTCGGCGGCTGGGTCGACCTCGCCCTGCAGCGCTTCATCGAGGTGTGGAGCGGAATCCCGACCCTCTACCTCATCATCATCATCTCGGCCTTCATCGAGCCGGGCTTCTTCGTGCTCCTCGGCATCCTGCTGCTGTTCTCGTGGGTGTCGCTGGTGGGCGTCGTGCGGGCCGAGTTCCTGCGGGCGCGCAACTTCGAGTACGTCCGCGCCGCCCGCGCCCTCGGCCTGTCGAACATCCGCATCATGAGCCGGCACCTCCTGCCCAACGCCATGGTGGCGACCCTGACGTTCCTGCCGTTCATCCTCAACGGCTCCATCGGCACGCTGACGTCCCTCGACTTCCTCGGCTTCGGCCTGCCGCCGGGTTCCGCGTCCCTCGGCGAACTGCTGGCCCAGGGCAAGGACAACATCCAGGCGCCCTGGCTCGGGCTGACCGGCTTCCTCGTCGTCGCCGTGATGCTGAGCCTCCTGGTCTTCGCCGGCGAAGCCGTGCGCGATGCTTTCGATCCCCGCAAATCCTTCGGCTGAATTTTAGGCCTGCTCTTCGGAGATGCGGGCGTCGTCCGACTCCCTGCTGCGGAAACTCGGGTCTCTGCTGAGCGACGTCTTGGGGTACGCTTTCGAACAATCCGCTCGGCCGGGCAACGGGCGGGTTTGTCCGGCAGAGGTCGCGGCTCTCCTTTGAGGAAAGAAACAAACTTATAAGTATTGTGCGCAATCCTCGCGGCTGAACGTCAGCGACCGGTTTCGGAATCATGCTCCTGAACACCCCATCGGACGCGCGGAGGCCCGATGTCGACCCCGTTTCGCGGGAGGCGGCGTCCGAGGCCGGCCTCGCGCGGATCACGGCCCTCGCCGCCGGATGCCTCGGGATGCCGACGGCCTGGGTCGCCCTCGGCACGGGACGGACGCGGACGATCCGGGGCGCCTTCGGGTTCGAGGACGGCACGGCCGGCGCGGCGGCGATGCGGCCCTGCGCCACCGCCGCCCTGGTCGATGCCGGGGGGCGACGCCTCGGCGACCTCTGCGTCGGGGCGCGGGCCCGGAAGTCCCGACCCCAACAGTCCCCTATCGTCGCGCCCCTCGACCCCGCGCTGGCGGGCCGGCTGGACGCCTTCGCCGGCCTCGTCGTCGACCACCTCGCCCGCGAGGACCGGGCGGCGACGGACGGCATCGCCCGGGGTCTGGCCGGGGCGGCGGCCTACGCTTTCCTCGCGGTGGACACCGCCGGCACCATCACCTTCGTCAACCGCGCCACCGAGATCCTGTTCGACTACGCGCCGGGGACGATGGTCGGGCAGGACGTCGAGATCATCATCCCGCCGTCGTTCCGGAAGATGCACGGCGAGCGCTTCGCCGGGTTCGTGGCCCGTGCGCCGTCCCGCCTCGTCGGGCGGACCATCGAGCTCACGGCGCAGCGCCGCGACGGCACGACCCTCCCCATCGAGTTCTGCCTGTCGACCTGGACCGAGGACGGGCGGGTCGGGATCGGCGCGATGATGCGCGACATCAGCGAATGGCGCGCCCGCGACGACCAGCTCCTGCGCATGGCCCACCACGACGGCCTCACCGGCCTCGCCAACCGCGCCCGGTTCGCCGAACGCCTCGCGACCGTCCTGGCGCAGGGCCACTCCGCCACGGTGATGCTGCTCGACCTCGACGGCTTCAAGGAGGTCAACGACAGCCTCGGCCACGCCACCGGCGACGCCCTGCTGCAATCCGTGGCCGTGCGCCTGCCCCTCTGCGTCGGGGCGGACGTCACCGTGGCGCGGATGGGCGGCGACGAGTTCGCGATCCTGCTCGGCCCCTGCGGCGATCCCCGGGTGGCGGCCGTCACCGCCACCCGCATCCTCGACGTGTTCCAGGCGACGTTCCAGATCTCCGGGCACACCTTCCATGTCGGCCTCAGCCTCGGCGTCGCCATCGGGCACGGGCCCGAGACCGACCCGGAGGCGCTCATCGCCGATGCGGACCTGGCCCTCTACCAGGCCAAGCGCGACGGACGGCGGTGCTTCCGCCTGTTCGAACCGGCCATGCGGGCGGCCGTGATCGCCCGCCGGACCCTGCACGACGAGCTGAGCCACGCCCTGGCGGCGGGCGAGCTCGTGCTGCACTACCAGCCCCAGGTGGCGTTCGATACGGGCCGGGTCGTGGGCGCCGAGGCGCTGCTGCGCTGGCAGCATCCCCGGCGCGGCCTGCTGCTGCCGGCCGTGTTCCTGTCCGCCCTCGAGGCCCATCCCATGGCCACCGGCATCGGCCGCTGGATCATCGACGAAGCCTGCCGCCAGGCGGCCCAGTGGCGGGCGGCGGGCCTCCCGCCGCTCCGGGTCGCCATCAACCTCTTCGCCGCCCAGCTCCTCGCCGGCACCCTGGCGGAGGACGTGAAGCGCTCGCTCGCGACCTACCGGCTGCCGCCGTCCACCCTCGAACTCGAAGTGACCGAGCGCATCGCCCTGCGGGCCGACGACGCGGTGCTGGAGCCGATCCGGGCCCTGCACGCCCACGGGGTCGCGGTGGCGTTCGACGATTTCGGCACGGGCTACGCCTCCCTGTCCTCCCTCAAGCGCTTCCCCCTCACCCGCCTCAAGATCGACCGCAGCTTCGTGCGCGACGTGCTCACCGACCGGCACGACGCCGAGATCATCCGCGCCATCCTCGGCATGGCCCAGAGCTTCGGCCTGGAGGTCATCGCCGAGGGCATCGAGGGCCCCGACCAGGAGGCGATCCTCCGGGCCATGGGCTGCCACGAGGGCCAGGGCTACCTCTACGGCAAGGCCATGGCGCCCCAGGACCTCGCCACCCTGATCCGCGAGCGCGGCGCGGCGCGCCCGAACACCGCCGTGGCGTGACGCCGCCGTCCTGCCCACGGCGCTGTCCCGAGAGCGTGGGGTTTCGGCGTCAGGCTTCGCTCACAGGGGCCGGGTGCCGCCGGTGAGCAGCCAGCCCCTGGCCCGCTGGAGCAGGGCCGGGCGGACGCGGGCGACGTCGTCGCCATCGACGAGGGGCGAGGCCGAGAGGGCGCTGAGGTAGGCTGCCTCGCGGTCCTGGCAGGCGTGCAGGGACGCCTCGGCCGCGCGGGGGCGCGCCGTGAGCGCGGCCTGCAGGGTGAAGGCGCGGTGGAGGCAGCCCCGCCAGGCGGCGTGCCGGTCGGCGACGGTGCCGGCCCGGGCCGGGGACACGCCCAAAAGACCGAGCGAAACCGCGAGGAGGAGCACGGGCGCGGCGCCGGACCGGGTCGTCATGGAAATCGGTCTCCGAAGGACCGCCAATCTCGCAAACGATGCTGAATCGATCGTGACGGCGGCCTCGCCGGGATGTGCCGTTTCGGGACGATCCCCGGCCGGTTCGGGCGGAACGGGGCCGGGGCGCGGGTTGCCAACGGAGCCTCGACGCGCCAAGGAGGCCGCCGATCACGGGGTCCGGGACGGCCCGGCCGCGCACCCCCCGCGTCTCACGACGACAATTGCCCCCGGGGCGGGGAAGGAAGCGGAGCGCCGCCATGGCCTGGATCGTCCTCGTCGCCGCCGGCCTCCTCGAGGTCGTGTGGTCCTTCGCCATGAAGCAGTCGGACGGGTTCTCGCGGCCCTGGCCGACGGCGATCATGGTGGTGACCATGGTGGGCAGCGTCGGGCTCCTGGCGCTCGCCATGCGCACCCTGCCGCTCGGCACCGCCTACACCATCTGGACCGGGATCGGCGCCGTCGGCGCCTTCGTCGTCGGCATCGTGGTCCTCGGCGAGGACGCCAGCCCGGCCCGCATCGTCGCGGCGGCGCTCATCGTGTCGGGCCTCGTGACCATGAAGCTCGCCAGCCCGCAGTAGGGGCTCAGCGGTTGGCGGTGGTGACCGGCGAGGTGGCGCGGCCGAGGGAGACCCAGGCCTGGGTGTCCTGGCTCTCGCGCTTGATGAAGGTGTAGCCGGTCTGGCGCCAGGACTGGACGGCGCTGGTCTTGTTGTCGAGGATGAAGTCGCCGCGGTCGGTGATGAGGGTCAGGACCGCGTGGCCCTCGCCCTTCTCGTCGATGACCACGGTCATCCGCATGGCCCGGCGCGGCAGGCCGGCTTCGGCCAGGAGCTTGCGCTTCAGGAGCTGGAAATCCTCGCAATCGCCCGAGCCGTCCTCGGCGAGGTCCCAGCGGTCGGCGACGTGGAGGTGGTCCATGTCGGTCACCGCCCGCAGGGACTTGTTCACCCGGCGGTTGATGGAGACGATGGTGTTCCAGGTGCCGGCGTCGAGGGCGATGGTGGCGGGCTCGGTGCGGTCGACGGCGCACTCGGCCGCGTAGGTCTCGCAGAAGGTGACCCAGGCGGCGATGGGG
>NZ_VRUZ01000151.1:0-6523 GCF_008039485.1 Methylobacterium sp. WL69
GGGCGGGTTGGGCCCGTACCGCGCCGGCGGCCCCGGCGAGGACGAGGGCGGAGACGAGGGTCCGGACGAGGCGCGCGGTCCGAACCCTCACGTGCGATTGCGCTTCGTCAGGGCATCTTCCCAGGCCAGCGCCTGGGCGACGATGCCGTCGAGGTCGGCGTGGCGCGGGGTCCAGCCGAGACCCCGGATGCGGTCGGCCCGGGCGACGATCTGCGCCGGGTCGCCGGCCCGGCGCGGACACAGCCGGACCTCGAAGTCCCGGCCCGAGACGCGCTTGACCACCTCGATCACCTCGAGGACGGAATAGCCCTGGCCGTAGCCGCAATTCATCGTCAGGCTCTCGCCGCCCGAGCGCAGGTGGTCCAGGGCGACGCGGTGCGCCTCGGCGAGGTCGGAGACCTGGATGTAGTCGCGCAGGCACGAGCCGTCCGGGGTCGGGTAGTCGGTCCCGTAGACGTCGAGATGGCTGCGGTGGCCCAGGGCCGCCTGGGTCGCGACCTTGATGAGGTGAGTGGCGTTGGGGGTCGATTGCCCGGTGCGGCCGCGCGGGTCGGCGCCGGCCACGTTGAAGTAGCGCAGGATCACGTAGGTGAAGCCGTGTGCCCGGGCGGCGTCGGCGATCATCCACTCGCTCATCAGCTTCGAGCGGCCGTAGGGGTTGATGGGGGAGGGCAGGAGGTCTTCGGGTACGGGGACGACGTCCGGCTCGCCGTAGACCGCCGCCGTCGACGAGAAGATCACGTGCTTCACGCCCTCGCGCACCGCCGTCTCGAGGAGGGCGCGGGTCTTCACCGTGTTGGCGAGGTAGTAGCCCAGGGGGTCGGCCACGGAATCCGGCACCACGATGCGCGCGGCGAAGTGGGCCAGGGCGTCGACGCCGTGCTCACGGATGATTCGGGCCACCAGGACCTGGTCGGCGACATCGCCGATGACCAGGGTCACCTCGGGCGGCAGGGCCCAGTCGAAGCCCGTCGAGAGATCGTCGAGGACCACGATGCTGTCATGCCCCGCATCGAGCAGGGCGAGCACCATGTGGCTGCCGATATAGCCCGCTCCACCCGTCACCAGAACAGCCATGACCATCACCTCCCGGAGCTTACGGTATCGATATATCGCAAAACCCGCGCATGGGTTATGCCGTTCGACGGCCACGCTGTTCGACCGGTCTTCGAACGTTCTTCGACCGTTCTTGGGATGTGGGCGCATCGGACCCGATCCGATACGCCCGATCCTCGGTTCGGCATCGGCGTGTCCGCAGGCCGGTTCCCACCGTTCCGGCCGATGCTCTATCGTATGGCGCCTTCGAGGCTCGTCCCACCACACTCGATACCGGGTCCCGCTAGATGAAACCGATTCGCAAGGCCGTCCTTCCCGTCGCGGGCCTCGGGACCCGCTTCCTGCCGGCGACCAAGGCGGTGCCGAAGGAAATGCTCACCGTCGTGGATCGGCCCGTGGTGCAGCACGTCGTCGATGAGGCGCGGGAGGCCGGCATCGAGCATTTCATCTTCGTCACGGGCCGCGGCAAGGCGGTGATCGAGGACCATTTCGACATCGCGTTCGAACTCGACCGGATGCTGCAGGAGCGCGGCAAGCAGGCGGCCTACGAGGAGCTCAAGCGCGATCTTCCGGCCGCCGGACAGACCAGCTTCACCCGCCAGCAGGAGCCCCTGGGCCTCGGCCACGCCGTCTGGTGCGCCCGCGAGATCGTCGGCGACGAGCCGTTCGCCGTGCTGCTGCCCGATATGCTGAGCCGCGGCTGCATGCAGCAGATGCTGTCGGCCTACGAGCGCCACGGCGGCAACGTCATCGCCGTCGAGGAGGTGAAGCCCGAGGAGACCCACCAGTACGGCATCGTCGGCGTCGGCGAGACGTTCGGCCAGACCTTCGAGATCAACGGCATGGTGGAGAAGCCGAAAGCCGGCACCGCCCCGTCGAACTTCATCATCTCGGGCCGCTACATCCTGCAGCCGGAGATCTTCGAGGTGCTCTCGCATGGCGAGAAGGGCGCCGGCGGCGAGATCCAGCTCACCGACGCGATGATCAAGCTCGCCCGGACCCAGGACTTCTTCGGCATGCGCTACGAGGGACGGACCTACGACACGGGTTCGAAGCTCGGCTTCCTCACGGCCAACATCGCCTACGCCCTGGAGCGCGAGGACCTCGGCGGCCCCCTGCGGGCCGAGATCGCCCGGCTCCTCGCCGAAGGCTGAGCCCGCCCAGGGGACAATTCGGCAACGCCCCGCGCGGATCACGGGAAAAGCGCGGGGCCGCCCTCGGACCCTCTTGCGTTTTGTGCGCTGCACTCTACTTTGTGCATTGCGGGATCGCGATGGCGTCGCGGTTCGGCAGCCCTTCTTGGGCGTTTCCTCCCTAGACTTCGGGCCGCTCTTCGGAGCGGCCTTTTTTTCTGGGAACGGGTCGGCGATCCCGCACCATCGTATCGCTCGTCCGAGCCGTCCCGCGGAGCTTGACGCGCGACCGCCACGGGACGAATCGTCCACGCCGCGATCCCATGGGCGTTGCGCGGAAGATCCGGTTTCGAGGGGGCGATGGAAGACAGTGCCGCACGCCGCTGGCCGCCCCTCGCCCGGTTCATCGCGGTCGATGCACGGCTCGGCGCCTGGGCGCTCGCGCGCGGTCCCTTCGTCGCCGGCCTCTACGAATTCCTGCGATTCGGCGTGAAGCAGGCCTGGGCCTGCCTGTTCGGCGGCCTGATCTGCGCCCTCCTGATCGCGAGCTATCTCTTTTACCCCAAGGATGCCCCCTTGAGCCGCTACGACGCCCTCACCCTGGCGGCGGTCGCGATCCAGGTCGTCCTGCTCCTGGCGCGGATGGAAACCTGGGAGGAAGCGAAGGTCATCGCCCTCTACCACGCGGTCGGAACGGTCATGGAGGTGTTCAAGACCGGGGTCGGATCGTGGGTCTATCCGGAGGCGAGCGTCCTGCGCCTCGCCGGTGTCCCGCTCTTCACCGGGTTCATGTATGCGAGCATCGGCTCCTACATCGCCCGGGTGTGGCGGCTGTTCGATTTCCGGTTCACCCGCCATCCGCCCCTGTGGCTGACCCTGCCGCTGGCCGGGGCGATCTATCTCAACTTCTTCACCCACCACTTCGCATTGGACCTGCGCTGGGTCCTGATGGCCCTGTCCTGCGTGCTGTTCGGGCGGACCTTCGTCCACTTCAAGGTCTGGCGGGTCCATCGCCGGATGCCGCTCGTCGTCGGCTTCGTGCTCGTGGCCCTGTTCATCTGGATCGCCGAGAACATCGGGACCGCGAGCCGCATCTGGCTCTACCCCCATCAGCAGGCCGGCTGGTCGGCGGTGTCGTGGGGGAAATTCGGATCGTGGTACTTGCTGATGATCGTGTCCTACGTCCTCGTCACCCTCGTGAGCCGGCCGCGGGAGTTCCGGCGGTCGGCTCGCGGGGAAGACCGGCCCGTCGAGGGGGCCGGGAGGATGTCAGAGGTCAAGTCGTTCGGTTAGGGCAGGTCGTTTCAGTCGAGGCGGGTCGTCTCAGTTCAGGTAGGTGCGGATCCAGTTCGGGGACAGGATTTCGCCTTCCTCGGTGATGATCCACGGCTGCTTGGCCGGGTCCGTGAGAGCACCGGCGGCGGCCTTGATGGCCTCGCGCAGGGTGTCGTAACGCTCGGGTTGGGCGAGGGGGGCCGGGACGGGGGCGGTCCGCCAGATGGTCAGGTCGGCGGGACGTTCGAGGGCTTCGGTTTCCATGGTTCCTGTTCCTTGATCGGGAGGGTCAATCCCCACGATGCCGGCTGTCCGGTGCATCCGTTTTAAGCGGATGAACCTGAACGGCCGCTGCGGACGATGGTGGGGAATGGCAGCATCTCTGGGGCGGCTTTGCGGTCGTTTCGGACGCAATTGTGCAGATGGCGTCCGTTCCGGCGCAGGGTCAGGGCGATGACGGAGCATCGTTCTGGCCGGTGCTACTTGGGCGATACGGCTCTGTCGGGTTACGGGTCTTCCTGTGGTTGCCCCTATAGGCAGGATGTAGCTGCGGCGTTGAGATTGAACGGTGTGCTGTCACACCCGGGCCGTTCCGGCCCTTGAGGTGAGTTGACGGCAGAAGCGTCACCGGCCGGTTAATGCCGCAATGCACCAAATGGGTTTTCCCAGTACCGTGAAGAGGATGGCGATGACGGATCGGTTCGTGCGGATCGCGGTGGGCGCGGCCCTGATCCTGCTCGCCCTGTTCGTGGCGCAGCCCTACGTGACGGCCGTCCTGTTCGCGGCCCGGACGCCGCGCGCGATCACGGCCCGGGGCGATCTCGCGCCGGCGGAAGCCTCCACCGTCGCCCTGTTCGCCCGGGCGAGTCCCTCCGTCGTCCACGTCTTCGCGCAGGCGGCG
Source organism: Methylobacterium sp. WL69 (assembly GCF_008039485.1). Taxonomy (NCBI): domain Bacteria; kingdom Pseudomonadati; phylum Pseudomonadota; class Alphaproteobacteria; order Hyphomicrobiales; family Methylobacteriaceae; genus Methylobacterium; species Methylobacterium sp. WL69. Next base: position 4,366 of record NZ_VRUZ01000151.1, read on the forward strand.
GCACAGGGCCGCGCCCTGCTGGGCGTCGAGTCCGACGAGGGGGGCGAGCAGGAGGGCAGCGGTTCGCAGACGGGCACCGGCTTCGTCTGGGATGCGGCCGGCCACATCGTCACGAACAACCACGTGGTGGCCGCCGCGGCGCAGGGGGGCGGCTCCATCTCGGTGCGGCTCTCGTCCGGTTCCGTGGTGACGGCCCGCATCGTCGGGACGGCGCCGAGCTACGACCTCGCCGTCCTCCAGCTCGGACGCACGACCGCGCCGCCGCCCCTGGCCATCGGCACCTCGGCCGATCTCAAGGTCGGCCAGACCACCTACGCCATCGGTAATCCGTTCGGCCTCGACCATAGCCTGACCACGGGCGTGGTCAGCGCCCTCCAGCGCCGCCTGCCGACGGCCGAGGGCCGCGAACTCTCGGGCGTCATCCAGACCGATGCGGCGATCAACCCCGGCAATTCCGGTGGTCCGCTCCTCGATTCCGCCGGGCGCCTCATCGGGGTCAACACGGCGATCTTCTCGCCCTCGGGGGCGAGCGCCGGCATCGGGTTCGCGATCCCCGTCGACGTGGTCAACCGCGTGGTGCCCGAACTCATCCGCAACGGCCGCACCCGCAATCCCGGCATCGGCATCATCGCCGGCCAGGAATCCATCGCCGCCCGCCTCGGCATCGACGGGGTCGTGGTGGTACGCGTGATCCGCGGCTCGCCGGCCGCGGCGGCGGGACTGCGCGGCGTCGATCCGCAGACGGGGGCCCTCGGCGACGTCATCGTGGCGGTCGGGGACCAGCCCGTCCGCCGCCTCGCCGACCTCACGGCGGCCATGGCGGCGGCCGGCATCGATGCTACCGTGGACCTGACGGTGGTGCGGGACGGACGCACCCGTCGGGTCCGCGTGACCACGGCCGACGTCGCCGAGGTTCGGCGGTGAGCGGCCCGGACGGTCCGGGTTTCACCGATACGAAAGATCCACCGATGCGACTTGACCCGCGATCCCCGGCGATGCCCATCGCCCCGCCGGACCGGCGCGGACGCGGCGTCCGCTCCGTTCCATGGGGGCGTGGACCGGCGCGTTTTCGCGGCGCATCCGGCCCGCGCCGGCGCATCGGGCACCGGGCGCGCGCCGGGTTTGGCGGCGCGCGATGACCCTGTTGCTGGCGGGTTTCGGGCTGCTGCTGCTGTGGTGGCTCGGCCGCAACGCCCTGCGCCGGTCGCCGGCCGGAACGGCCCGGCTGCTGCGGCGGGCCGGCGGTACCCTCGCCCTCGCGGCGGCCGGGCTGGTGCTGGTGCGGGGCCGCCCCGAGCTCGGGGTGATCCTGGTCCTCGCCGGCCTGTGGCTTCTGGAGGGCGAGGGCGGCCTGCGCCGCCGCTGGCGGGCCCTGTCGGACCGGGTCCGGGGGTGGACCCGCCTACAGGCGGATCTCCACCGCCGGAACCCCGGCGGGCGTGAACACGCTCAGGCTGATGCCGACCCGGGGACGCGCCGCCCGGCGGACCCAGGGGCGATGACGCAGGAGCAGGCCTATGAGATCCTGGGGCTTGAGCGCGGGGCGTCCCTGGAGGACGTCCGCCTCGCGCACCGAACGCTGATGAAGCGGCTCCACCCCGACCAGGGGGGGACGGCCGAGCAGGCGGCGCGCGTCAACGCGGCCCGGGACAGGCTGACGAACCGACATCGCTGAGACTCCACGCGCGTGCCAGGGGGATTTTTCGAGGGTTGTCCACCGGCAAGGGGCCGGTTTTGCGCACGCCGCTGTGATGCGCCGCACGGGTCGAGAACCGGTCCACGCGGGACCGGCCGTCCGAAGAAATCAGCTGCGGGTGGCGAAGCAGCTGAAGCCGCTGCGCTTCAGGGCGTTGCAGGCGTCCTGCGCCGTATCCTGCTCGGAGAAGCCGGAGAAGCGGGCGCGGTAGAGGGTGGCGCCGCCGTGCTCGACCTTCACCGTGTAGGGCGCGGCCCGCGACAGGGAGCCGCCGGCGCGGGTGCGGGCTTCGGCCAGCATGGACTTCGCCTTGTCCTCGTCATCCATGGCGCCGAGCTGGATCACCCAGGCGGTGGGCGTCACCTTGGCGCCCGAGACCGTCTTGGGCGCGGACTCCGTGCGCGGACCGTCGACGGAGGCGAGGCGGGCCGGGCTCTTCACGGCCGTGGGGAACGGGGAGGC
>NZ_VRUZ01000152.1:0-6397 GCF_008039485.1 Methylobacterium sp. WL69
AACCCATCCCCCGCCCGGCCTGAAGGCCCCCACATCCGGAGACGCAGTCATCATGGCCGTCGGAAGCAGCACCAGCACCACCCCCACGCAGACGGCCGCCGCCGCCACCGCCGCGAAATCCGCGAGCGGCGTCGCCGCCTCGATGAATGCCGACACGTTCCTGACCCTGCTCATGGCGCAGCTGAAGAACCAGGACCCGACGAAGCCGATGGATTCCACGGCCTATGTCGGCGAGCTCGCCACCTTCTCCCAGGTGGAGCAGGCGACGAAGACCAACGCCAAGCTCGACTCCCTGCTGTCCTCGAGCTTCCTCGCGCAGGCCGACCAGATCCTCGGCCGCACCATCACCTCGGCCGACGGCAAGATCACCGGTGAGGTCCAGTCCGTGAAGATCACCAGCGAGGGCGCCCTCGCCCGCCTCACCAACGGCCAGGACGTGCTCCTGGCCCAGGGAATCTCCCTGTCGCAGTGAGTCTCTCGCCGCGCCGTGAAACGGTGTAGGCAGGGCCGGACGCGGCGCGCCGGCCGTCGACCGCTTTTCGAGAAAGGTCCCCGGATGAACGAGGTCGATGCCCTCGAACTCGTGCGCGCCGCGATCTGGACCGTGATCGTCGGCGCCGGCCCCGCCATCGGCGCGGCGATGCTCATCGGCATCGCCATCGCCCTGCTGCAGGCGCTCACCCAGATCCAGGAGGTGACCCTCACCTTCGTGCCCAAGATCGTGGTGATCCTGCTCGTGCTGCTCATCACCTCGTCGTTCATCGGCGCGCAGATCTCGGCCTTCGCCGAGAACACCTACGGGCGCATCGTCACGGGGTTCTGAGGGGCATCGGCGGGCGGCCTCGCGCTCCACCGGCCGGACCGCCGTCGACCGTCAGGAATTGTAGGTCACGAGGGCGACCACCCAGGAGCCGTGCTCGTGGACCAGGGAGTGGGCCTCGGTGTCGTTCGTCGTGGCGCGATCGGGGTCGGACGGTTCGATCTCGTAGACGTCGTAGCTCGCCGCCGTGCTCGCGGGTCCGACGTGGCCGAAGCCGCGCGGCGCCCGCCGGAACTGGCGATCGAACAGGCAGACCGCGTCGACGGGCGAGGCCACGTCGCCGGCCTGCCCGAACCGGGCGGTGTCGCCGTAGACCCGTCCTGTAATCTTCTCGATCGCGATGAAGCGCGGCATGCCGTTCCCTGGGTGTCCTGCTCCGGCCGAGGTGGTGCCGCGGGACGCCCGGCGCAAGCGAGCGGCAACGGGCCGGTGCGCCCGGGTGGGACGCGCGTGCCCTACGACACCGCCGCCAGCTTGTCGGCCATGGACTGGTCCTTGTCCCGGCGCGACGAGAACGTCATGGTGAAGAACACCCGTTCCACGCCGAGTTCGGCGAGCCGGGCCTCGCAGGCCTCGGCGAGGGCGCAGATCTCGCCGAGCTCGCCCTCGATGTTGGTGCCGTTGGCGTGCATCTCGGCGGTGAGCGGGCTGGCGTCGAGGATCGCCTTGATCTCCCGCACGTAGGGCGAGACCGACGGGCCGACCCCCATGGGGACGATGCACAGATCGGCGACGACTTTCATGGGCGTGTCTCCCGGGTGCCCGGATTTCGGGCGAGGGGGCTTTCTATCATGTCCGGCCGGGGCGGAGCGATGACGGGGCACGCCCCCATCCCCACGCAAGCTTGAACCGCGACAAGACCCCGTTCATTCACGGGGTAGGCATCCGCCATGGCGGCAAGCGACGCGATCGTCCTGGAGCGCAGGTCCCAGCGGGATATCGGGTTCGCGGCGGGCATCGTCGCCATCCTGGCGATCCTGTTCCTGCCCGTGCCGGCGATCCTCCTCGATATCGGGCTGGCCTTCTCCATCGCCCTGTCGGTGCTGATCCTGATGGTGGCCCTCTGGATCAAGAAGCCCCTGGAATTCTCGGCCTTTCCCACGGTCCTGCTCATCGCGACCCTCCTGCGCCTGGCCCTCGGCATCGCCACCACGCGGCTGATCCTGGCCAACGGCCAGCACGGGGTCTCGGCCGCCGGTCACGTCATCCAGGGCTTCTCGCAGTTCGTCATGAGCGGCGACTTCGTCATCGGCATCGTGGTGTTCCTCATCCTCATCACGGTGAACTTCCTGGTCATCACCAAGGGGGCCACCCGCATCGCCGAGGTCGGGGCGCGCTTCACCCTCGACGCCATCCCGGGCAAGCAGATGGCCATCGACGCCGATCTCAACGCCGGCCTCATCGACGACAAGGAGGCGCAATCGCGCCGGCGCGAGCTGGAGGAAGAGAGCGCGTTCTTCGGCTCCATGGACGGCGCCTCGAAGTTCGTGCGCGGCGAGGCCATCGCCTCCCTCATCACCATCGCCGTCAACGTGTTCGGCGGCATCATCATCGGCACCACCCGCCACGGCATGCCGCTGGGCCAGGCGGCCGACGTGTTCACCAAGCTCTCGGTGGGCGACGGCCTCGTCTCGCAGATCCCGGCCCTCATCGTGTCGCTGGCGGCCGGCCTCCTCGTCTCGAAGGGCGGCACCCGCGGCACCGCCGAGCAGGCGGTGCTCGGCCAGCTCGGCGCCTATCCGCGCGCGCTCGCGGTCGCCGCCGCCCTGATGTTCATGTTCGCCCTGGTGCCGGGCCTGCCCTTCCTGCCGTTCATGGTGCTGTCGGGCCTGATGGCGTTCACCGCCTATGCCATCCCGAAGAAGATCGCCGCCCAGAAGGCCGTGGTCGACGCCAAGGCGCTCGCCGTCGAGGACCAGAAGCAGCTCGCCGCCCGCGAGTCCCTGTCGGTGAGGGAGTCGCTCAAGACCCCCGAGATCGAGCTCTGCCTCGGGCGCCAAGTCTCGGCCCAGTTCGCCACCTCGCAATCGGAGCTGTCGCACCGGGTCGCCAAGATGCGCCGCAAGTTCGCGCGCCAGTACGGTTTCGTCGTGCCCGAGATCAAGCTCACGGACAGCGTGGCGCTGCCCCCGAAATCCTACCAGATCCTCATCCACGGCACCGTGGCGGCGACCCAGGACCTCCGCCCCGGCCAGCTCCTCGTCGTGGTGGGCGAGGGGCCGGTGCCGGACGTGCCGAGCGACGAGGTCCGCGAGCCGGCCTTCGGCATGAAGGCGCGCTGGGTGCTCGATTCCTACGCGGCGGAGGTGCGGCGCGGCGGCTTCGAGCCCATCGACGGCGCCTCGGTGCTCCTCACCCACCTGTCGGAGGTGATCCGCAACAACCTGCCCCAGCTCCTGTCCTACAAGGACATGCGCGGGCTGCTCGACCGCCTCGACCCCGAGTACAAGCGCCTGCTCGACGAGATCTGCCCGTCGCAGATCTCGTATTCGGGTCTCCAGGCGGTGCTGAAGCTGCTCCTGTCCGAGCGGGTCTCGATCCGCAACCTTCACCTCATCCTCGAGGCGGTGGCCGAGATCACCCCGCATGCCCGCCGCGCCGAGCAGATCGCCGAGCATGTCCGCATGCGCATCGCCCAGCAGATCTGCGGCGATCTCGCCGAGAACGGGACCCTGGCGGTCCTGCGCCTGGGCGGTGCCTGGGACCTGTCGTTCCACCAGAGCCTGAAGCGCGACGCCAAGGGCGAGGTCGTCGAGTTCGACATCGACCCGCGCCTCGTCGAGCAGTTCGGCACCGAGGCCGGTGAAGCGATCCGCAAGCACATGCGCGAGACCCGCAGCTTCGCCCTCGTCACCGCGCCGGACGCCCGCCCCTACGTGCGGATGATCATCGAGCGGCTCTACCCGACGCTGGCCGTGCTCTCGCACCTCGAAATCGCCCGGGGCGTCGAGATCCGGTCCCTCGGGACGATTTCGTAGGGCCGCCGCCCATGAACGCCGCCGCGCCCGAAAGCGTCCTGGCCGCCTTCCTGATCTTCTGCCGGGTCGGCGGCTGCCTCCTCGTGGTGCCGGGATTCTCCAGTCCGCGCGTGCCGGCCCAGGTCCGCCTCCTCATCGCCCTCACCGCGTCGCTGGCCATGACGCCCCTGGTGCTGCCCCTGTTCCAGGGCCGGCTCGCGGCGCAGGACCCGGCCACCACCCTGGCCTGGATCGCCAGCGAGACCATGACCGGCCTCGTCATCGGCTTCCTCGGGCGGATCTTCTTCACGGTGCTGGAGACGATGATGAACGCCGCCTCCACCATGGTGGGGTTCGGCGGCATGCCGGGCGCCGTGGCCGAGGGCACCGATCCGGTGCCGGCGGTGGAGGCCCTGATCATGATGGCGGCCACCGCCCTGCTGTTCGCCGCCGACCTGCACTGGGAGCTGTTCCGCGGCCTCGTCGAGTCCTACGCCCGCCTGCCGCCGGGCGAGGGCATCGGCACCCAGGCCGCCCTGGTGCGGATCGTCGACCAGATCGGCATCGCCTTCGTGCTCGGCCTGCGCATCACCGCGCCGTTCATCGTCTACGCGGTCACGGTGAACCTAGCGGCCGGCTTCACCAACAAGCTCGTGCCGCAGATCCCGGTGTACTTCATCGCCACGCCATTCATCATGTTCGGCGGCCTGCTGCTGCTCTACTACCTCTCGAACGAGTTCATGACGCAGTTCCTCACGGGCTACGTCGACTACCTGCGGCGGGGCTAGTCTACGATGGAGAAAGCCGCGGCTCTATGGCTGACCGCATCGGATAGATCGGTCGCATCAGGCTCCCTCTCCTGGAAGGAGAGGGTTGGGGTGAGGTGTGTGGACTCTCCGAAAAGGTCCCACACCTCACCCTGTCCCTCTCCTTCCAGGAGAGGGGACCTGCGCCAAGCCTCCCGGTGCCGTGACGTCTCCCTTCACGGAGATGATCGGCTTGTCATTGGATCGACGGATACGGCTCCGACATGGCCGTGACCACCCGCCAGCGCCTGGAGCGCGCCCGCCGCCTGCTCGCCGTGCAGGAGCAGATGCGGGGGATCGCCGAGCGCGACCTCGCGGCGACCCGGCGCGATCTCGCCCGCGTCGAGGCCGACCGGGCCGCCATGCTGACGACGCTCGCGGGCGAGACCATGCACGGCCTGTTCCTCGACGCCGCCGCCCGCCGCCTCCGGGCGCTGGCGGGGGAGGCGACGCAGCTCGACGCCACCGCCGCGCGGCAGGCCGGGGCCGTGCGCGAGCGGGGCCTCGCCGAGAAGCGCAGCGAACGCCACGTGGAGGGTCTCGCGACGGTGCAGGCGCACGAGCGGGCCCAGCGCGCCATGCTCGAACAGCTCGACCTCCTCGCGGCCCGCGGGCCCGCGCACGACGGGCAAGCGACCGTCCCGCCGACGGACGAACGGGGCGCGTGATCCGCCGCAACCGCGGCCCGTGTCAGTTCGGGGGCGGGGACAGCTCGTAGGTGAAGGAGCCGGCGACGGTCACGGTGTCGACGCCGCTGCCGCGCTGCTGGACGTTGCTGGTGACGCGAACGGAGTGGATTCGACACTCCATCTTGAAGATATCCAGCAGCATCGCGCATTCCCGCGTCGAGGCCTGATAGAGGGCCTTGCGGGCGTCCTCACCCTGTTTGAGCTGGTCTTCGGCACCCATGCCCGACGTCAGCGGGATCTGCAGGCTCATGGAACTCTCGATGCGCAGGGCGCTCGGGCGCGATGCGGCGTCCCGAAACCGGGCCAGGCCCGGGTCGGCCTGGGCCGCGTGGGAGAGGCAGAGGGCGAAAGCGACGAAAGCGCCGAGTGATGTGGTCCGCACTGCACCTGTCCTTGTCCGATCGTCGTCCCGGTCCCGGGCCATAAGCCGGCACGCAAGGGTCGATCACATGGGTCGATCGCAAGGGTCGATGGCAAGGGCGGGGTGCGGGTTCCGCGCGAAGTCTGACATCACGGTTGCCAATGCCCTGCCGGCGACGCTCGAATCGAGGCCGAACCGGAACGCCCCCGGCTCAAGCCTCCCGCAAGCCACGGGGCCTATCCCTCGACGTCGACGATCTTCCTTCGACCTCCGCGGCACCCATGAGCATCTCCACGCCCACCGACATCGTCCTCGACGTGGTCCGCGCCGCCGATCCGGCCCGGTATCAGGAGGCGACGGCCAAGCTCGGGACGCCGGGGGCCGCGGACCCGGCCGCCTTCGGCGACGCCTACCGCATGGCCGGAACCTCGGTGCACATGCCGCTGGACCCGCGCTCGACCCTCACGGCGCTCCAGACCGACAACGTGGTCTCCGGGGCGGGCAAGATCGGCGATCCGTACAAGCAGTTCGAGGCCTTCGTCCTGCGCCAGTTCGTCGAGACCATGATGCCTTCGAAGGCCGCCTCGGTCTTCGGCAAGGGCAATGCCGGCGGCATCTGGAAGTCGATGCTCGCCGATCAGATCGGCACCCAGGTCGCCAAGGCCGGCGGCCTCGGCATCGCCAGGATGCTGGAGACCGCGCGCCCCCTCGACAAGACCGCCCCCACCGCTGGCGCCGGCAAGATTCCGTCCGGCGTCTGATCC
>NZ_VRUZ01000153.1:0-5995 GCF_008039485.1 Methylobacterium sp. WL69
GGTAAGGGGCGGGGGGACGGGAGAGAGACCGAAGGGGGTCAGATGACCCCGGCTTCGACCTTGAGCTTTTCCACCAGAGCTTTGGCCGACTCGACCTTGACGCCCGCCTTGCGGCCGGCCGGCTCGACGGTCTTCAGCACCGTGATCCGGGGGGTGACGTCGACGCCGAGGGCCTCGGGGGTCAGCTCCTCGAGGGGCTTCTTCTTCGCCTTCATGATGTTGGGCAGGGACGCGTAGCGCGGCTCGTTGAGGCGCAGGTCCGTGGTGACGATGGCCGGGAGCTTGAGGCTAACGGTCTGGAGGCCGCCATCGACCTCGCGGGTCACGTCGATGGCGCCGTCGCCGAACTCGAGCCGGAACGCGAAGGTGCCCTGCGGCCAGTCGAGCAGGGCGGCCAGCATCTGGCCGGTCTGGTTGGAATCGTCGTCGATGGCCTGCTTGCCGAGGATGACGAGCTCCGGGCTCTCCTTGGCCACCAGCGCCTTGAGGATCTTGGCGACGGCCAGGGGCTCGACGAGCCCGTCGGTCTTCACCAGGATCGCCCGGTCGGCGCCCATGGCGAGGGCCGTGCGCAGGGTCTCCTGCGCCTGCTGCGGGCCGATGGAGACGGCGACGATCTCCGTGACCTTGCCCTTCTCCTTCAGGCGGATCGCCTCCTCGACGGCGATCTCGTCGAAGGGGTTCATGGACATCTTGACGTTGGCGAGGTCGACCCCCGAGCCGTCGGCCTTGACGCGGATCTTGACGTTGTAGTCGACGACCCGCTTGACGGGCACCAGAACCTTCATGGCGGTCACTATCCTCCGCGCGGACTGTTTTTGGGGAGGGCCGGCGCGGCGCGCGGAGGACCCCCGGCACGCCCGGCGATCCAGAACCCTCTCGATTGAGGCGGCGGACCGTAACGACGAGGTTTCGGCCTTGTCAACGCGGGTGCGCGGACGCACCCCGTGTCCGGGGGCGGGGAGGGCGGGCCGGCGACGATCCGATCAGCGACCGATCAGCGGTTCTTGCCGGGCACCCAGAGGACGTCGTCGGCGCCGTTGGCGTTGGCCGTGCGGCTCGCCACGAACAGGAAGTCCGACAGGCGGTTGAGGTATTGCAGGGCGGGGGCCGAGACGATCTCGCCCTCCGTGGCGGCCAGGGCCACGGCGAGGCGCTCGGCCCGGCGGCAGATTGTGCGGGCGAGGTGGAGGTTCGCCGCCGCCGCCGAGCCGCCGGGCAGCACGAACGACTTCAGGGGCGACAGGTGGGCGTTGAGGGCATCGATGTCGGCTTCGAGGCGCTTCACCTGGGCGTCGACCATGCGCAGGGGCTCGTAGGGCAGGGGCTCCCCGGTCTCCGGCGTGGCGAGGTCGGCGCCGAGGTCGAACAGGTCGTTCTGGATCAGGCCCAGCATGGCATCGAGGTCCGGCTCGGCATGGAGGCGGACCAAACCGATGCAGGCGTTGGTCTCGTCCACGGTGCCGTAGGTCTCGATGCGGAGGTCCGCCTTCGAGCGGCGCGCGCCGCTGGCGAGGGCCGTCGAGCCCTTGTCGCCGGTGCGGGTGTAGATGCGGTTGAGGGTGACCACGGGGCCGTCCGATCTGCGAGGGAGCGGGTCAGGTCAGAACGTGTAGCCGATCTTGCCGCCGTAGTTGGTCAGGCCGCGGTTGTTGCTGCACAGGCCCGCGTTCGACATGTGCTCGACGGTGGCCATGATGCTCCAATGCTCGGTGAGGCGGAAGCCGAGGGCGGCCGCCTCGCGGAACAGGGGGTTGCAGCCGAGGGAGTTGAAACCGGGCGGGGTGGTGGCCTTCAGGCCGGTATGGCCGTTATGGGCGCCGGCGCCGAAGAAGCCCTCGAGGAAGACGATGTTGTTGAAGGTCTTGGGGAACAGGTCCACGGTCCAGGTCGCGCCGATATAGGCGTAGCTGGTGCGGCCGCCGAAATTGTAGCTGCCGCCCACGGTGGGGCGGGGCACGAAGGCCTGCCAGAACGGATCGAGGCTCACCAGGGGCTTGGCGAACAGGATCTCGCCGTTAGTGTTGTTGGTGTCGCGCTCGGCGCTGCCGGGGTCCTGCACGGCGCCGCCGATGCGGACCTCCGAGACGATGCTCATGGGCTGGACCGGGGCCGCGTAGGCGACGGGCAGCGACCCGCCGCGCAGGTCGGCGGCTTGAACCGGGACGATGGCCTGGACCGGAACGGCGGCCAGGGCGAGGGCGCCGGCAAGCAGACGGGACGTGTTGGAGAGCATCGGGACCGATCCGGTTGTACCGGGCAGGTCTAGCATGGCCCGGCGGAGCCGCGTCAGGCCGCCGGCCCCGTAATCCTTACCCGACCCCGCGATAGATCGCCGGTGAGACCTCGCCGCCACAGTGCAGCGCGGGCGACGCCGTCAGGCCGAGCGCCACCACACCACGCCCATGATGAGGATGATGGCGATGAATTGCAGCAGGACGCGCAGGCGCATCAGCTTCTGCGAGACGTTGGCGCTGCCGCCGCGCATCATGTTGACGAGGCCGAGCAGCAGGATGACGGCCACCGCCACGCAGGCGACGAGGACGAGGGCGTTGGAGGACATCACGGCGTCACGGTCTCGCGGCTGGGGTCATGCGGTTTACGGCTAGTGAGTTCGGTCGATCCGGCCGATCGCCGAAAGACGAAGTGGAACGCTGGTCCCCTCTCCTGGAAGGAGAGGGACAGGGTGAGGTGTGCGAACTCTCCGAAAAGGTCCCACACCTCACCCCAACCCTCTCCTTCCAGGAGAGGGGGCCGGTTTCGGTCGCCCGATTCGAAGCGATCAAGCGAAGTTAATAACACACCCGTCTTATATGGACTTCGGCGCGCCGGCCGCCCAGGGGGTGGCGGCGCGCCGGGACTCTCAGTTCCGGCGCAGGAGGCGCTCGAAATAGTCGAGCTCCTCGCGCGGGCGGCTCGGGTCGCCGAGCTTGCGCCGCAGCTCCTCCAGGATCCGGCGCGTGCGCTGGACGGCGGATTCGTCCGCGTTCGGCACGCGGGCATTGCCGCCCGTGGTGGTGCGGCCCTTGTTGGGGCGACCCAGGGGATCGTTCTCGCCGGTGCCGGCCTGGCCCTGCCGGCTCGGATTCTGGCCGCCCTCCTGCTCGCCTTCGCCCTCGCCCTCGCCCTCGGCCATCTCCTGCATCTGCTTCTGCATGCCCTCGGCGCCGCGCTTGAGCCCGTCGAGGGCGCGGCCCTGGGCATCGACGGCGTCGCCCTCGCGGCCCTGGCCCAGGGCCCCCTCGGCCTCGCGCATGGCACCTTCCGCCTCCGACAGGCCCTCCTCGCCCTCCATGCCGAGGTCCTTCATCCGGCGCTGGAGGTCTTGAAGCCGCTCGCGCAGGGCCTGCTGGCGCTCGCCCTGTCCCTGACCCTGTCCTTGGCCCTGGCCCTGACCTTCGCCCTTCTGGCCCTTCTGCCCCTGCTGGCCTTCGCCCTTCTGGCCCGGCTGGCCCTGTCCCGGCTGGCCCTTCTGGCCCGGCTGCGGCTGGCCGCGCGGCGGGCGCTGGCCGGGGCGGGGCTGGCCCGACTGGCCGTCCTTGTCCTGGTCGTCCTTGAAGGTCTGATCGCGCAGTTCCTGCTGCTCGCGCGAGAGCTTGTCGAGTTCGTCGGCCTGCTTCGCCATCTCGCGGGCGCTCGGGTCGGCCTTGCCGCCGGGCTCCGCCGTCTGGAGGTTCTCCAAAATCTCGCGCAGCTGCTCCAGCAGGCGCTGGGCCTCCGCCGTGTCGCCGCGCTTCATGGCGTCGGCCATGTCCTTGAGCATCTTGTTGAGGTCGTCGGGGGTGACGGTCTTGCCGCCCTGCGCCGGCGGCTGGCCGTCGGCCTTGGGCGTCCGCCCCTTCTCCTTCTGGCGTTCGGCCATGTTCTTCATGAAGGTGTCGAGCGCCTTCTTCAGGTCCTCGGTGAGCTTCCGGATCTCCTCGTCGGGGGCGTTGCGCTCGATGGCCTGCTTGAGGTTGTCCTGGGCCGCGCGCAGGCTCTTCTCGGCGTCGGAGAGGTCGCCGTCCTCGATCTTCAGGGCCATCTCCCACAGGAGGTCGGCGACCTCCATGAGGGCCGCGTCGTTGCGGGCGGCGCGCAGGCGGCGCGCGGCGGTCATGAGGCCGAGGAACACGCTCGGCTGCGGCGTGAACCGGTCGGGGGCGATGAGCAGGGCATCCAGCGCCGTCAGCACCCGGCCCCGGCTTTCGTCGGGAGCGGTGACGAGGCGGCGGCGCTCTTCCGCCAGGGACCGGGCCAGGGCCTGCGTGAACGCCCGGGCCGGCAGGGTGATCTCGGCGGCCTCCGTGCGGCCCTCCTGGCCGGCCTCGTCCTTCGCCACCAGGGTCAGGCGCACGCGGGCGCCGGACCACGGATTGTCGGTGAGGTCGACCAGGGTCTTGGTGTCGGCCTCGCCGCTGGCATCGGCGGGGAGCGCCAGGGCGATGCGCGGCGGCGGCACCAGGGCGCGGGTGCCGGCCAGGGGCTCGACGATCCCTTCGGCCGAGGCGATGCCGTAATCGTCCTTGGCCCGGTAGGTCAGGTTGAAGGTGCCGCGGGCGTTGACCTCGAGGGCGCCCAGGCGGCGGATTTCGGGGGGGAGGTCCGGGATCGTCTCGACGACGAGGTGCTGGAGCGGGGCACCGTTGGCCGCGATGGTGAGCTCGGCGGTGCCGCCGGTGAGCTGGAACCGGTCTTCGCGCAGGTCCGCGTGGAGCGGCTTGCTCGCCTGAGCGGCGTTCGCCCCCGGGGCTCCTTGCAGCGCCTTCAGGCCGGAGCGGGCGTCGAGGGTCGCCTCGCCGTGGCCGGCGATGCGCACGATGAGGGTGGAGTTCACCGGGGCCCGCAGGCGCTGCTCGGCGCCGTTCATGGTCACCACCAGGGGCGGCAGGCGGGTGTAGAGCGGCGGGTCGATCCAGCCGTCGACCCGGAAGCTCGGGGCCGGCGGCGGCGGCAGGGTCCAGTCGAAGGCCCCGGCCACGCGCTGGCGCCATTCGGGCCCGGCGACGAACAGGCTCGCCACCGCCGCCACCAGCACGGCCGCCCGCAGGGCGAAGGGATCGCGCCGGGGCATGTCGGGCCGGGGCGGGGCCGGCTTCAGGCCCGCCACGGCCTCCGCCGAGCGGCGCTGGTGCAGGGCCCACAGGGCCCGGGCCGCCGGATCGCCGGTGCCCAGAGCCAGGGTGTCCTCCAGGGCCGAGGCCGGGCCGTGGACGAGGGCCGCATCACGGCCGGCGGCCGCGCGGTCGATGCGGGCCAGGGCGGCGCGCCGGTTCGGCCGGCGCAGCCGCGCGAGGGGCAGGAGGGCGGCCACCAGGGCGAGGCCGAAGGCGGCGAGGCCGATCCGGCGCCACAGGGGCGACAGGTCGAGCCAAAGGCCGAGCCAGGACAGGCTGAGGAAGGCCAGGACGACGCCGAGGCCGCGCCACAGGATCGGCCAGGCGCCCTCCCACAGGCCGGCGGCCTGGGAGCGGGCGACGAGGCGGTCGAGGCGTCCACGGGGGGCGGCGGGGTTCGCGGCGGCGGGATTCGCCGCGGCGGCGCGCGTCACGCCGGATGTCGCCGGGTCGGCCTCGGCCATTGTATCGGGTTCCTCTGGCGCCGATGGGCGCTGGACAGGCAAGCTAGCATGGTGGCCGCCGGGGTCGATCGGGTCAAATCCGCCCATGGCCGGCCGGGCCGGTCCGCGATCTGAACCGCGGCGGCCCGCCGGGGGTTGGGGATCGATTCCATCGGGTGAGCCAGGGGCCTCCAATGTCCGAAGCACAACACATGGTCGACGCGCTGGTGCGGACCCGGCGCGGCGGCTTCTCCGCCCAGGCGGCGCTGGGCGGCCTCGCCCTCGTGGTCGGCCTCGCCGCCAAGGCCCTGAAGGACACCGCGGACAAGCCGCCCGCCGCGGCAGCGCCGGCCCCGGCCGAGACGGCCGCCCCGTCTCGGTGAAATCCGCCGCCCGGACCGGCCAGCCGAGCGGAAGCGCCAGGGCGACCAGCCCCGCCGACAGCCGCTGCCCCCT
>NZ_VRUZ01000154.1:0-5647 GCF_008039485.1 Methylobacterium sp. WL69
GCCCTGGAGGCGGGAATCCCACCGCCCCCGGCCGGGCCGCAGGCGCCCCCGGCCGGCCGGCCGGAGGGGCGCGACGCCCCGTCCCGCACCCAGCGCCTGTGCACCCTGCTGGCCGCCACCGCCTACGCCCATCCGCAACGGGTCGCCCTCGTCGATCCGGCGGGCAAGCCCCTCTGGAGCGGGCGGCCCGCCATCACCTGGACCTACGGCGCCGCCGCCGAGATCGTGGCGCGCCTCGCCAACGGCCTGCGCGGCTGGCGATTGCCGGCCGCGAGCCGGATCGGAATCGCCCTGCCGGGCGGCGTCGAGGGCGCACTCGCCCTCCTCGCGGTGGAGGCGGCCGGCCACGTTCCCTGCCTCCTGCCCCCGGCCCTCGACGAGGACGGCCTCGTCGCCGCCGTCCAGGCCGCCGGCATCAACGCCGTGCTGACCCAGGCCCGCTTCGGCGCGAGCCGTCCAGCCGAGCGCCTGTGCCGGGTGGCGGCGCGATACTTCGGCCTGCGCTACCTCGCCGCCTTCGGGCCGGACGTGCCGGACGGGGTGATCAACCTCGACGCCATGGTGCTCGATCAGTCCGGCGGGCCGTTCGCCCCGGGTCCGGGCGGGTTCGTCAGCTTCGCCGGCGGCGACCCCACCCGGCCGATCCATCGCAGCGGCGACGCCCTCCTGGCGGCCATCGCCGCGCACCGCGTCACCGCCCGGATGGCGCCCGGCGCGCGCCTCCTCACCCTCCTGCCGGGCAGCGACCTGCGCGGCCTCGTCACCGGCCTCGGCGCCGCCCTGGTCGCCGGCGCCGCCTTCGAGCCGATGCCGGTGTTCGAGGCGGCCGCCTTCACGGAGGCCCTGGAGCGGCCGATGCCGACCCACCTCGTGGTGCCGGCCGCCCTCGAGGCCAACCTCGCCGCCTGCCGCCTGCCCCCGACGCTCGCCGGCATCCTCCTGGTCCACCGCGTGCCGGCCCGCTTTCCGCCGCGCCGTCTGCCCTCCGGGCCGGACGCGCCGAAGGTGATGGACGTGGTCGCCTTTGAGGAGATCGTCCTCCTCACCGGCGCGCGGGCCGGCAGCGACGTCGCCCTCACCCTGGCGGCGCCCGAGCGGGCCAACCCCGTCTCGACCCTGATGAGCCTGCGCCGCGACGCCGACGGCACCCTCGCCTTCCGCGGCCGCGCCTGCCACGCGGGACCGCTGCAACGCGGCATCCCCCAGCCCGCGTTCATCGATGCCTGGCTGTCCTCGCCGTTCCGGGCCCCCGTCGACGCCGGCCAGGCCACGGGGATCACCCGTGATTGACGCCAGACACGGCCACGGCCCCGAAAACGCACGACGGGCGTCATAAATTCGAAACCCGATCTTCGTCCCGGAAGCGAATCAGAATTCTTTTGCAGAAGATGAATTATTATCAGTAGTTTAGAAGAGCGTCCGGATGTGATGGATGAGGTCCGGGCGCCGGACTGCGAGTCCATCCACCACGCAACCGTCACCAAAACCCCGATTTTGCGCCAGCGAACCAATCGTCGCCGTGTGTGTTGTCACACGGGTCCCTTCCCAAGGGACGATGGATGGACTACCGCTGACGCTCATGGGTGCGCTGCAACAGGTTCTCGTTGTCGATGATGGCCATCGGGCCATCGACCGCTCGCTGGCCGCAGAGCTCGCGGAGCTCGGCTATGCCAGCGTCACCGCGTCCCTGGAGGCGGCGCAGGACGTGCTCGCAGTCATCGCGCGCCCGGCCGCCATCCTGCTCCAGACGTCGTCGCGCGATCCCGCCTACGCGCTGCTGTCCGAGCGCCTGCGGGAGCAGATGCGCCAGGCCGGGATTCCGGTCATCGTCGTGGACGAGGTCATGGCCGGCCAGGCCGGCACGCGCATCGACCTCCAGAGCGAGATCGGCCCCTACGTCCTCAACGAGCCCGATCTCTGATCATCGCTGTCCGCCAGCGCTCGACACGTTGCGGAAACGCTTGAGCGTCCGCGCTTAACCGACGACCGTATAACGGGATTTCGCCTCGACGGGCGCGCTGGGAGGCGCGCCCGTTTCGCGTTCGGGCAGCCTTCGTCAGGCGGTCTTTGTCAGGCGGCCTTGGCCTTCCTGGCATGGGCGATCTTCGACAGCTCGCGCAGGATCGTGGTGGTGATCTTGAGGCGTTCGGGGATCGAGTCGAGGTCGCGGATGAAGACGATGCTCATGTCCGGGCGCACCTTGGCGAAGGACGCCTGCCCCGCGACGTAGGCCACCAGCCCTTGCGGGTTGGCGAACGACTTGTCGCGGAAATGCACCACGGCGCCCTTCGGTCCGGCCTCGACCTTCTCGACGTTGCAGTCGCGGCACAGGATCTTGATGGTGACGATCCTGAGGAGCTGCTCCACCTCCGGCGGCAGCGGCCCGAACCGGTCGATGAGCTCGGCCCCGAAGCTCTCCATCTCGGCATCGTTCTCCAGGGTCGAGAGCCGGCGGTAGAGGCCGAGGCGCACGGTGAGGTCCTCGACGTAGTCCTCCGGGATCGTGACCGGCGCCCCGAGGGCGATGGTCGGCGACCACGCCTCCTCCGCGGGCTCCTCGATGCCGGCCTTCAGGGCGGTGACCGCATCCTCCAGCATCTGCTGGTAGAGTTCGTAGCCGACCTCCTTGATGTGGCCGGACTGGGCGTCGCCGAGCAGGTTGCCGGCGCCGCGGATGTCGAGGTCGTGGGAGGCGAGCTGGAAGCCGGCCCCGAGGGTGTCGAGGGTCTGGAGCACCTTGAGGCGCTTGTCCGCCTGCACCGTCAGGGTGCGGTTGGCCGGCGTAGTGAACAGGGCGTAGGCCCGGGCCTTGGCGCGCCCGACGCGGCCGCGCAGCTGGTAGAGCTGGGCCAGACCGAACATGTCGGCCCGGTGCACGATGAGCGTGTTGGCGGTCGGGATGTCGAGGCCGGATTCGACGATGGTGGTGGAGAGCAGCACGTCGTACTTGCCCTCGTAGAACGCGGTCATCACGTCCTCGAGCTGGCCGGCCGCCATCTGGCCGTGGGCCACCGCCACGGTGGTCTCGGGCATCTCGGTGTCGAGGAACTTCTTGACCTCCGCCAGATCCTCGATCCTGGGCACGACGTAGAACGACTGGCCGCCGCGATAGCGCTCGCGCAGGAGCGCCTCGCGGACCAGGAGCGGATCGAACGGCGTCACGGAGGTGCGGACCGCCAGGCGGTCCACCGGCGGCGTCGCGATGATGGAGAGTTCGCGCACCCCCGTCATGGCGAGCTGCAGGGTGCGGGGGATCGGGGTCGCCGACAGGGTCAGCACGTGGACATCGGCCTGGAGCGCCTTGAGGCGTTCCTTGTGGGCCACGCCGAAATGCTGCTCCTCGTCGACGATGATGAGGCCGAGATCCTTGAAGGTGATGGCTTTGGCCAGCAGCGCGTGGGTGCCGACGACGATGTCGACGGTGCCGGCGGCGATGCCCGCGCGGTTCTGCTTCATCTCGGCGGCGGAGACGAAGCGCGAGAGCTGCGCCACCTGGACGGGCAATCCCTTGAAGCGCTCGGCGAAGGTCCGGAAATGCTGG
This sequence comes from Methylobacterium sp. WL69, assembly GCF_008039485.1. Taxonomy (NCBI): domain Bacteria; kingdom Pseudomonadati; phylum Pseudomonadota; class Alphaproteobacteria; order Hyphomicrobiales; family Methylobacteriaceae; genus Methylobacterium; species Methylobacterium sp. WL69. The sequence goes on from NZ_VRUZ01000154.1 coordinate 3,542, forward strand.
CGGGCCAGGAGGGTGGTGGGCACCACCACCGCCACCTGCTTGCCCCCCATGGCGCCGGCGAAGGCGGCGCGCAACGCCACCTCGGTCTTGCCGAAGCCGACATCGCCGCAGACGAGGCGGTCCATGGGCCGGCCGGCATTGAGGTCGGTGAGTACGGCATCGATGGCCGCGGCCTGATCCTCGGTCTCGTTGAAGGCGAAGCGCGCCGCGAACTCGTCGGTGAGCCCCTCGGGCGCGTGCAGGCGCGGAGCCTGCCGCACGAAGCGCTCGGCCGCGACCTTGATGAGCTGGCCGGCCATCTCGAGGATGCGCTTCTTCATCTTGGCCTTGCGGGCCTGCCAGGCCCCGCCGCCGAGGCGGTCGAGGGCGACCTCCGCGTCCTCCGAGCCGTAGCGCGTCAGGAGCTCGATGTTCTCCACGGGCAGGAGCAGCAGGCCGCCGGCATACTGGATCTCCAGGCAGTCGTGCGGGGCGCCCGCCGCCGTCACGGTCTTCAGGCCGACGAACCGGCCGATGCCGTGATCGGCATGGACCACGAGGTCGCCGGGCTGAAGCGCCTGGACCTCCAGGATGATGTCCTGCGGGCGCTTGGCCTTGCGCTTCTGGCGCACGAGGCGGTCGCCGAGGATGTCGCCCTCGGAGATCACCGCGAGCTTGTCGACGATGAAGCCGGATTCCAGGCCCCAGACCGCCACCGCCACGTCGGTGCCGCGCTTGAGCGCGTTCACCGCCGTCAGGGTGTTGATGGCGATGGGCTTCTTCAGGCCGTGGTCGCCGAGCACGGAGCACAGGCGGTCGCGCGAGCCATCGGACCAGGACCCCAGGATCACGTGATGACCGGATCCCTGGAGCTCCTTCACGTGGGCCACGGCGGCGTCGAACACGCTGGCCGATTCGTCGGCGCGCTCGGCCGCGAAGGTGCGCCCGGCCCGGCCCTCGCAATCGATGGTCAGGCGCTCGGGGCTCTCGGGCACGGAGAACGGCGAGAGCCGGGCGACGGCGGCCGCCGCCACCCGGTCGCGCCACTCGTTCTGAGTCAGGTAGAGGGCGGAGGGCTTGAGGGGCTTGTAGGGGGCGACCCCGGGGGACGGCGTCTTCACCGCCTCGGCGCGGGCGTCGTAATAATCGCGGATCAGGGTGAGGCGCTCGGCCGCCGCCTCCTCGACCTGCGCGTCGAACACCATCGGCACGCCGGCGACGTAATCGAACAGGGTGTCGAGGTGGTCGTAGAACAGGGGCATCCAGTGTTCGAGGCCGGCATAGCGCCGGCCCTCGCTGATGGTCTCGTAGAGACGGTCGTCGCGGGTCGCCGCGCCGAAGATCCCGATATAGCCCTGGCGGAAGCGCCGGATGGTCTCGGTGGTGAGCTGGACCTCGCTCATGGGCACGAGGTCCAGCGAGCGGAGTTGCCCGATGGTGCGCTGGGTCTCGGGATCGAAGGCGCGGATCGATTCGAGGGTGTCGCCGAAGAAGTCGAGGCGGATGGGGTTGGGCAGGCCCGGCGGCGACAGGTCGAGGATGCCGCCGCGCACGGCGTATTCGCCCGTGTCCCGCACCGTCCCCGTGCGCAGAAATCCGTTGGCCTCGACCCAGGCGGTGACCCGATCCATGGGCACGACGTTGCCGATGGCGGCCGAGAACGTCTCGACGGCGATCTTCTCTCGGGGAGGCACCCTCTGAATCAGAGCGTTGACGGTGGTGCAGAGGATGCGCGGCTGCTCTTCCGACGAGCGCGAGCGGGACAGCCGCGACAGGGCGGTCATGCGCTGGGCCGCGATGGCGGCGTTCGGCGAGACCCGGTCGTAGGGCTGGCAATCCCAGGCCGGCACGCTCATGGCCTCGATCTCGGGGGCGACGAACTTCAGGGCGTTGACGAAGGCGGCCGCGCGCCCGGAATCGCGCGCCACGTGGACGAGGACCGCCGGACCCTCGACGTCGCGGCTGAGCGCCCTGGCGAGGTCGGCCACCACGACGGCGTCGAACCCCTCCGGCACGTTGGCCAGCGTCGGGCTGTCGCCGCGCTTGAGCGCCTCCAGCGCCCGGGCGAGGGGCCCGGATTTCGGCAGGGCGAAGCGCGCCGTCTGCGGCTTCGGGGCGGGCGCGGGG